>NZ_CAWNBB010000031.1:16803-47910 GCF_963872585.1 Vibrio sp. 10N.222.47.A9
ATGGTTGAATTGATGAACGCTCGTAGCCGCTTCTTGCATGAAGAGTCTAACTTTTTTGACGGCTTCCTGACCAAAGAAGGCCTTATCGAAGAAGACCGTTTTGCGCCAATGTTTGGTATTTATGGCATGGCGGAAGCAGTCAACATCTTGATGGAGAAAGAGCGCCAAGCAGGGCGCTATGGTCACGATGAACAGGCGAATCAACTCGGTCACCGTATCTCTGAAAAGCTAGCTGAGATTGTTGAAAGATCTGAAGTGAAATATGGGCTGGAAGGTAAGGCTCTGTTGCACGCTCAAGGTGGTATTAGTTTAGATGAAGATGTGACTCCAGGTGTCCGTATTCCTTATGGCACTGAACCGGATCCAGTATCTTACGTTCGTGCTACCGCGGGTCATCATAAGTTCTACACCTCGGGTATCAGTGACATTCTGACCATCGACGAAACAGTGAAATCAAATCCTGAAGCGATGTTTAACCTGTGTAAAGGCGCGATTCAGGCGGGTTACCGTGAGTTCACGGCTAACGTTGCATCAAACGATTTGGTTCGTGTAACGGGTTACATGATCAAACTGTCTGATATTGCGAGATACGATGAGCAAGGCTCACGCACCAATACCACCTTCTTAGGTGCTGAAGCTGCGAAGAACACGGGCATATTAGAGCGTAAACCACGCGTGGCGAGCTTAGAGATGTCGCCGACATACGAATAGCTTTAACGTGCGTGCGTTATGTGTGTGATGCGTTTCGAATACGAACAATGTGAATTATGAAAATTTCTGATCTAACAACTCAAATGGCTAGGGTTAAAAATAATAAGACAGAAAAACAAGCGAAGGTCAGCCGTGTGCTGACCTTTTCTTGTGTTGACGGCCCGGGAAACCGCTTGGTGCTGTTTCTTCAGGGCTGCAATTTTGACTGCATTACTTGTCACAACCCACACACAATTAACCACTGTAACCATTGTGGAGACTGCGTTAGCGGCTGTCCAAGCAGTGCTTTAAGCATGATTGATGGCAAAGTGAATTGGGACCCGGCAGCCTGTACCAATTGCGATCAGTGTATTGATGTCTGCGATCATAAGTCAAGCCCGAAAATCAACACAATGGCAGTCTCTGAGGTACTTGAACTCGTCAGGCATAACCAATTTTTCTTAAGCGGAATCACTATCTCAGGTGGCGAGGCGACCATGCAGTTGCCGTTTATCATTGAGCTATTTCAAGCGATTAAAAGTGATCCGCAGCTAGCGCACCTTACGTGCTTTATTGATAGTAATGGTTCGCTGCCACTGCAAGGCTGGGACAAGGTGTTGCCTTATCTTGATGGCGCGATGATTGACCTAAAATCATGGCAATCGGAAACACATCAATGGTTAGTGGGCAGGGGAAATCATCGGGTGTTTGAAACCATCAATTATCTTGCAGGCAAAGGAAAGCTGCATGAAGTTAGGTTGCTGCATATTCCGAATAAAAGCGATCTTGAAGATGAAGTTGAACAAGTGGGGCGATACTTGAAGGTGCTACCAAGTGATGTTCGTATTCGGCTGAATGCGTTTCAACATCATGGTGTGATTGGTGAAGCGTTAGATTGGCCTAAATGCACCGAACAACAGATGCAGAGCTTTCACGATAAGCTCTACACGATCGTTCAAAGGGCAATGCAAACGCCCGAGGTTTATACCTAATATTTTCGGTCATCAATGACGAAAAGAGTTAGGCTTCTAAAAACAAGTCACACAACCACTTGATCGCTTGATCATTCATGTTGGGCTTGTTCCATACCAAGCTATACGCCACCTTACCGTAATCAAAAGGCAAGGGCTTGCTCACTAAGCCCTGAGCTTGCTTAGCATGTTCAGCCCACTGTTTAGAGCAAGTGAACAGGAAAGGTGTGTGGTGACACAGTACAGCCGCTGCACCGAAGTCCGCGACCGATATTGCCATATCTCTTGGCTTATGACATTGAACTAAGTTTTGCTCAAAGTAAGGCTGAGACAGTTCGTTATCTAAAATCCCAATGTGCTTGTAATCTAAGTAGCCTTCAATTGTCAGTTCTTGCTGTGCAAGAGGGTGGTCTGCGCCCATCAAACAAACCATTTCGTCTGGAAGAATTGTTTCCCAAACCAGCTCCTTATTATCGGTCGGTGGCTGGGAAATATCATGGGGCAATAAGATCAAGTTGATCTTACCGCTGAGCAAAGCATCAAAACCCAGCTGTTGCTTTGAATAGATGTTGAGTTTGGCTTTTGGTGCGAGTTCAGTGGTAATTTTGCTGAGCTTTGATGCGAATACTTCAAAGGTACTTTCGCGCATCGAAAGTGAAAAGCTGCCTTGGTATTCTTGAGGGGTAAAACTCTTCTGATGAAGCAGTCCGTTCATGCTTGAAAGAATCGCATGAACAGTCGGAGCTACCTGCAAGGCAAATGGCGTCGGGATCAGCTTGGTGCCATCTCGATAGAACAGTTCGTCATTAAGTATGTCACGTAGTTGAGACAAGGTTTTGCTCACACTCGAAGGGCTTACACAAAGTTGTTCTGAGGTTTGAGTAACGCTGTGGGTGTTCAGCATAATATGAAGCGCAGTGAGGTGCTTAAGGCTCACTCTAGATAAGTGTAAGTAATCCATTTATGACTCATACATTGAGAATGGCTTGATATTTGGCGCAACACATAAAACAACAAGCCAATCTGACAAAGGTTATTAACGAGCTAGTTTATGGTGCGCTCGTGAAAAGTGGCCAGCACAAAACGCACCGACAATCGACAGTTCACCCGCCAAACACAGTGCAGCACAAACTTCAGCGAGTGCTTGTGATTTACCGTTGCCATGAAGCCCAAGCAAGTCCAAACATGCTTTTTGACTTGGCAAGCCGGTACCACCGCCAACAGTTCCTAGCATTAAGTTAGGCAGTGTGACGCTCGCGTATAAACCACCTTCTTTATTGAGTTCCATGCGAGTCATACCAATCGCTGACTCAGCAACACAGGCAGCGTCTTGTCCGCAAGCAATGTAGAGTGCAGCAAGTGCATTTGCATAATGAGCATTAATACCAATCGTGCCGCTCAAAGCACCACCGACGGTGGTCATTTGTCCGAACTGCACCATTTTCTCTGGTGTAGTGTGGAGGTACTTAGCGACAAGCTCGGCAGAGATATTAACCTCGGCTGTGACCTTTTTACCACGAACGCTGCGCAAGGTTTGAGTATTGGCTTTTTTATCGCCTGACAAGTTGCCATCTAGGAAAGCATGATCGGGCTTAACCGGCGTATTTTCTATGATGTACTCAAAGACTGCATTGGTGGCGATGGTCACCATGTTCTGGCCAGAAGCGTCCCCGGTTAGAAACTCAAACACCAAATAAACATGGTTACCTTCGATGTTGATATTGATGTCGGTCAGCTTGCCGTGTGATGTTGTTGATTCAGCCAAGGTTTTAAATTGGTCATACTGGGTCACAGCCCAAGCCACAAACTGTCCGGCTTCAACTAATCCTTGGAATGCGAAACCAGGAGTACGTGTGACACCTTCATTGAGCAACATTGCACTTGCGCCACCACAGGCCGTAATCAGCTTAGAACCACGATTGTAAGACGCAACAAGCGCAGCTTCTGTGGTTGCGAGTGGTACGAGGTAATCGCCCGTAGCAAATAGGCCATTGACTCTTAAAGGGCCAGATATTCCCACAGGGACTTTAACGGTGCCAATAAAGTGCTCAATGTTTTTCTCATAAGCTTGGATCTGACTTTGTGTGTGAGGGTCGAGAAGCTCTTGTTGAGAATCTGAATTGTCGAGAGCTGTCCAGCGACGTGCTAGATTTTTTTCTGTCAGATAGGGGCTAGGAGTCAGCTTATTTACTGGCTTTTCAAAATGAGGCTGAAGCTTTTTTTCTAATGCGTCTGCGGAGATGTCGCCTCCTAAAATAGAAACATAGTCACGGCGATGCAGATTTAGTTTTGGCATAAATAGTATGAAGTAAAGTTTGTGCAGCAAAATTGGTTTGCGCTGATTCTACCGAGTAATAAACCAGAAACAAGCGCCTGATATAATGAGTTACAGTTTGTATGGGTTTAGCAGCAATTTGTTCGCCTAAGCAAGACAACTTCGTCAAAAAATGCTCACTATGAGATTGAACTAGATATGGATATCGAGAAGGCTGCCGATGGCTTCGTTTTGACGATCAATCACACTCGCACCAACGCGGTTATAACTTGCGCTTTGAGTCAGTTTGATGAGTGCATCCGTTGAGGATGAAGATGGTTCCGGTTCTTTTTCTTTAAACGAAATGGATTGTTCAGGTTCTATTTGGTTAAAGCTGAAATCGCTGGTTTGGAAAGCGTCATCGGATTCTAGAGAGTGTTTGGAGGCTTGGTTGAGCTCGATTGCGGCTTCTTCAGCCATGTTGGTTGACTGCTGAATAATGGCGTAACCAGATTGAATACCAGATATCGACATAACAGAACCTTTTATTGACGTATTGAATGAGTCTAGGCGGACGATATTTTGAGCGCAATGGTGAAGAGGTGAAATTTACGGTGAAACGGTGAACTTAAGCTAAAATAGTGACGTCTGTCTATTAATTAAACAGGTCATTCAGTGCGTTTAACTCTTCATCAGTCAGTAGAGAAGGCTGGTCCGTTTCAAGGTTGCCGTCGATTTCACCTTGAAGTGCTTTCAATTGCTGTGGGCTAAGAAGCTGTATTTGCTGCTTAAATACTTCAAATTGCTGTGTATTCATAATGTGACCTTTGTTCAAATCCATATGCTCTATAGAGCATAGCCTACTGATTCAGGAAATCAAACAAGATTAAGTGAATATTAAATGAAGTTTGAAGTTTCCTAAAACTAAGACAACTATAAATTTCTGTGGTCGTTTTTTGTCCGAGAAATGTTAGGCAAAGTTATGGTTGGGTCAATCAAAGTCAGAGAATTCCTACAATGTAAAAATCCCCGCATCCCTTGTGGTGCAAGGGTAGGCAAGTAATTGCTCTACCCAATTGGGGGTATAGATAGAGCAATGTATAAAAACATTTAATGATCAAAAGGTGAGCGGTTTGCGGTATCTTTTTGTTTTTACAGTATTTTGTTTGTTGCTCAAGAAGCTTCTGTTTCAAACGGCTTATCTATCTTTACCTTAACCGCAAACTTGGTCGCTAAGGTATGCAATTCTGGAAGCATTCGATAGATCAAATGCAGCTGTTGTAGAACCATTCTGACAGAACTCTCGTCCTCTTCTCGCCACTCACTCAGACGTTTATCCAGTTCAGGGTCGTAAGCGTTTTTTACTTCACACTGTTCTTGGTGGGAGTAGAGCTGATCATTTAGAGCGTCGAGATGTTCGTGTATTACTCTGTGTGCATCCAGTACCAGTTTATGTGTTGCTTCATCATCGATACGTGTTCTGTGAGCACCTAAAGCAGAGATATAACTGAGTAGTGCATGATTAAGTGTTAGGAATCTAAAACTCTCATCTTCAGAGGTCCGGTACTTGCCTGGTTCAACCAGCATGCTACTGATGGCCGCAGTCAGGTTGGCATCGTTATTGTGTGCACTGCGGCGCGCAATGCGGTAATTAAGGGTGTCTTTTTTACCTACACGATACTGGCCAATGATCTGAGCGAGATAGTTCTTATTGGAATCGAGCGCATCTGCCATTACTTTGTGCAATCGCTTTGATTGCCAATCAGGCAACACGTAAATGACAGCAAGTACGGCGAGGGCACAACCGATAAAGGTATCCGCTAGTCTTGGCAATACCACCGCGTAGCCTTCCCCTAATTGGTTAAAGCAGAAGAGTACAAGCAGTGTGATAAAGCCGGTCGCGAACCCGTAGTTATTGATTCTGAATGCAAAGAACATCACACCACTGATCACAATGAAAACTAACTGGCTCTCTTGAGACGGGAAGAAGGTCAGTAGTGGTACGCCAATCAACAAGCCTGCGACGGTGCCAATGACACGAGCCGTCAGCTTTTGTCGTGTTGCACTGTAGTTTGGCTGGCATACAAACAGTGTCGTCAGCAAAATCCAATAGCCACGCTCTATGTCAAAACCTTGAATGATCCCGTAGCCGAGCGTCAATGTGATTGCCATACGAATCGCATGACGAAACAGCATCGAGTCGGTATTCAGGTTGGCTTTGATCTTGTGCCACATTGCCGTCAAAGTATGAGGGTTGGTATCGTCCAATACGTCTTCTTCCAACTTTTCCGCATCCGGGTTACTGATATTCGAGAGCTGCTTTTCGACGGTAGCTAGGTTATTGAATAAGTAATCCAATTGGTTGAGCAGTGATTTCCACTCGGGCTTGTTCTGTTGGTTAAGATGGTTAAGCGAAGACATTAACTCATCAAGTGCTAATACAGACTTATCGCCATGTTGGTATTCAGCTCCGACTTTCAATGAGCTCGCCACTTCTTTACAGGCTGTGGCTTGGGCTTCGAGTAGATACTTGAATCGAAACAACACATCAGAGCGTTCAAAGTGCTTTGCCAGCTCTTGATAGCGGTAGTGGGTAGAGCTCACGCGTTCATGAATGTCTTGTGCGATGAAATAGGTGTTTAGGAATCGGTCACTCGGACCATCAATGTGCCCGCGCTTAGATCGGTTAAGCAGTGTTGCTTTACACATGTTGAGTGCATTAACGGTACTGGCGTTTAACTTAGCTTCAATAATGCGATGTGGTTGAGGGATAAGGTCAGATACAGGGTAGAAGAGTTCCGCTTTTGAGCCGATGTAATTGCCGATTTGATCGAATACCGTCGCTAGGTTTTGCTGTACGGGCTGCATCGGCCAAACAATCTGCCAAATCATCGACATGAAGTAGTACCAAGCGGCGCCGGTTAAAAGTAGAAGCGGTTGAAACCAAAGGTTGGTGCTCTCATGGGCACCGAGCATGGTATAGATAGCAACAAGCAGCGAACCAAACGCGATACTGGCGTATTTAGGGCCAATTGCACCGAGTATAATAAAAGAGAAGGTTGAAACGAAAAGCCCTATCGCGAACAGCCAAGGTGTATCGAACAGGATCTCAATAGAGAAAGCGGCTACAGCGAAACAGATAAAGGTCAATGTGAGTGCTTTGAGACGGCCAGTAAAACTGTCATCACTTTCAGCAAGAGCCGCAGCAATAACACCTAAGATCAAAGGTGTGATGAGTGTGTTTTGTCCATAATACCAAGCAGGAACCACAACCCCGAGTAGAGTGATGAGAATTAATACGCTGTAATTTATGGTTTTATTCGCCCAATAGAGGCGCAATTTGGCTGAGAAGTCCACAGTCGCTCACTTGACACACTAAAACCATAATCCTAACAGAAATCAAGCACAAGAATTTGATACTTATCCATAATTGCCCCTAGATGGTCATGAAAGCATCGATAAGATGTGAGACATTATTAATTCTCACAGCATCATGATATAAATTCAATATTCCCAATTAGAGAGCACACTCCAATGCAGCTAAGCGCTAACAAGACTGCACAGTTTTTTATTCAAAATGAATATCATCAAGTCGAACTTGATGGTCCACGCCTGCTGTTATCTTCAGTAGGCAGTGAAGAGCGAATCCCGTTTACTATTTGGAGTGGCAAGATCGCGATAAAACGCGGATTGTTTTGGGGATCGTTACAGTTCTTTGCTAATCAACAAGATGGCAAACAGCGCAGCTGGTTAGTACAAGGCCTACCTTGGGAACAATGCCGTCAATTTGCACGCGCATCGGTTGCTGCTTATCAGAAGTGGCATGACACACAATGTGAACAATTGGCTGAACACGTTCCTCAATGGGAAGCTGAATTGACACGTCTTGAGCAACTTCCTGCTTTCCTAGCGCATTCTAAAGTTAAGACTTGGGTCGACATGGTTAACTCAAGTTTAGAAAACATGACGATGACTTTAGAAGAAGCGGCGCAGCGTATGCCAAACCGGATTGCTCGAATGCAGCCATGGTTGTCTGAGACGGAAATTAAGCAAGCCGAAAGAAATCAGCAGTGGTTAGAAACAGAAAGACAAAACTGGGAAGTATTGTTTGCTCAATGTGAATCGTCACCACTCAATTTATCTCAGCAATATGCGGTGTTGATGAATGATGATCACAACCTTATTTTAGCGGGCGCTGGCTCGGGTAAAACCAGTGTTCTTACAGCTCGCGTCGCGTACTTACTGCAAAGCCATCAAGCTCAAGCTGAAGAGCTGTTATTGCTCGCATTTGGTCGCGAAGCAGCGGAAGAGATGAAACAGCGCCTTAACAGCAAAATTGGTTTATCAGCAGAGAAGGTGCAAGTGAGTACTTTCCACCAGTTGGGTTTAAAGATCCTTAATCAGGTTGAACCTGAACGTGTGGTTATCTCTCCGTTAGCGCTCGATGACAATCAACGCCAAGCATGGTGTATTGATTGGTTGAAAAAGCACTGGATGACGCCGACCAACTTCAAACGTTGGCAAAAGCACCTGTCTAAGTGGCCAATCGCTTATTTAACAGGTGATGACGAACTTGGTAGCCATGTTTCAAACCTCAAGTTGATTGGTTGGCTTGAAAAGCAGCTTGAGCAGTTGAATGCATCGGGTTTATCGAAGAAAGAAGTGCAGCAGCAGCTGATTGATCATAGAGACTACACGCGTCTCAACAGCGAGCTTTCACTGTGTTGGCCATGCGTGACAGCATGGCAAAAAGAACTGAAAGAACAGAATCACATCGACTTCTCAATCATGATCAGCCGAGCAACTCAGTATGTCGAAAAGGGCAAGTTTATCTCGCCTTGGAAGTTCATCATGATCGATGAGTATCAAGACATCTCGCCAGATCGCCTTGCCTTGGTTGAGGCACTGTGTAATCAGTCGAAAGCGCAACACCAAGCTTCTATTTTTGCGGTAGGTGATGATTGGCAGTCGATTTACCAGTTTGCTGGCGCAGATGTGGATTTAACGACGGGCTTTAAGGATCGTTTCGAGAGCTCGACGATTCATCACCTAGATACGACTTACCGCTTTAACAATCAGTTAGGTGCTGTTGCCAATCGTTTTGTGCAGGAAAACCCGATTCAGATTCCGAAAGAACTGAACAGCTTCAAGCAACAGAAACAGAAGGCGGTGTACAGTGCACCAAGCAAAGAAGTTGAGAAAATCCTCGATCAATTAAACCGCCAATCTAAAGGCAAAACCAACAAGTCTGTGCTGCTACTTGGACGTAACCATTACCACAAACCAGAATTGCTAGAAGATTGGAAAAAAATCTTCACCTCCATTGATATCAAATTCATGACTTGCCACGGCAGTAAAGGTAAAGAGGCGGACTTTGTCATTATTCTTTGTGTTGACGAAGGACAGTTCCCGACCAAGAAGAAACAGCTGCATATTGATGGCGCATTGACCGAATCATCAGACGCGTTCCCTTATGCGGAAGAGCGTCGTTTATTTTACGTGGCAATGACGCGAGCGAAAGAGAAAGTATGGATCACGCACAGTGGCGACGGTTCTGGTTTTGTACAAGAACTGCATGGCTCTGATTACCCTGTCGTTCGTAAAAAGTGATGTTACTTGGGGAAATTGTCTAAGATTAGATCTTCAAGCACGCTCTCTATGCTCATTAGGGCGTAAGCTATTATCATTAGCGTGCTACCTATTCTAATTAGGACGTAAGCTATTATCATTAGGAAAAAAGCATAAAGCAGAAGGAATCCGCTATGGAACACGGCTCTATTAACTACATTGAATTTGCTGCGAAAGACATCGCTGCAACTAAGGCGTTTTTCAGCCAAGTGTTTGGTTGGAGCTTTGAAGACTATGGCCCTGAGTATTCTGCTTTTGAAGGTAAAGGCTTAATGGGTGGGTTCTATTTGGCGGATCTGGCGTCGAATACGGATAATGGCGCGGCGCTGATGGTTTTCTATAGCGAAGATCTTGAGCAAACCGAGCGTGACGTGCTTGATGCTGGTGGCGAGGTAAATCGTGAGATCTTTAGTTTCCCCGGTGGTAGACGTTTCCATTTTAGAGAGCCAAGTGGCAACGAAATGGCAGTGTGGAGTGATAAGTAGAGAGATTCACTACACTGTTTATGATTGAATTGTTTAATATCTGAAAACGAGACATAAAAAAGCCTGCGATAAAATGCAGGCTTTTTAGTCTGTTCAGTAGAGAGCACATATAACGTGCGATTACGTGCGCTCTGCTAGGTACGCTTCGTAGTCTGGGATCTCAATGATCACTTCTTCTTCAAGCAGTGAAGAGTTAAATAGGAAGTTAGCGGTAGCACGGTTGGTTGCCACTGGAATGTTCCAAACACTTGCGATACGAAGCAGTGCTTTTACATCTGGATCATGTGGTACGGCATTCAGTGGATCCCAGAAGAAAATCATCATATCGATCTTGCCTTCAGAGATAAGCGCACCCAGTTGTTGGTCACCGCCCATTGGGCCGCTGATCATGCTCTTAATTGCTAGGCCTGTTTCTTTACTTAGTAGAGAACCCGTTGTGCCCGTTGCATAAAGGAAGTGCTTTTGTAGTTTTTCTTTGTTCTCTTTGACCCATCTAAGTAGCTCAGGTTTGAAATGGTCATGAGCGACCAAAGCGATATTCTTATGCGTTGGCATAGTACGCGTCGTTTTTTGCATGAATGTTCCCTAAATGATTGTTTCGTTTTTATTGTTTTGAGTTCTTCAGCCAATATAGCACTAAGGATTCACACTGAATACCGGACGAAACTCAGAAGGTGACAATGAGTCGGCGATAATTTGATCTTTGAGTGTTGCAGGTGTCAGTGCTTCAATCATGGGTGCACTGTGTTTTTCATAAGGTTGACCGCGTAAGTAACTGGTGGCTTGTTTTACCGATAAGCGACCTTGCTCAACCATTTTATCTGTTGGTGCAAAAAGCACCTTGTTACGAAGTAAGCCGCGGTAGGTTCCGTGACTTAGGTAACTTGAAATTAATCCAATTTCTTTGGTTTTACCGGCTGCTCTCAGCTCACTTATTGCAGCTTCAATCGCGACTGCGCTTCCGACAATATATTGAATCTCCGGCTGCTCGATGACTTGTTGTACCAAGTTTCTTTGCAGTTCTTTATCGTTGTCTGCCCAATAGCTTATCGCAATTTTGATATCGCTCGATTTGATTGCATCATAAAACCCAAGAGCTACAGGCTTAGTACCGCCACTTGATTGTGGGCCAAGTAACAAGGCGATAGGTGTTTCGCCTGATCCTTTCGGATGTCGTTTCGACAAAAACTCTCCGACTTGAAATCCCATTTGATACCAGTCGACACCGACCGTGCCTTTCAATACCTTCTGTTGTTCTTCATTGACGGTCAACTCATTGACAGTAGCAAACACAGGGGTAGAGCCAACCCAATCCGTAAGATTCTCATGGTAAGCATCGGGTGAAACTGTGCCTAAAATAATGGCGTCGGCTCCCCATTGTGTGCAAAGCACCAGCTGTGACGCTTGCTTACCAATGTTTGGGTATCCGCCGGCTTCTAATACTCTTAGCTCAACTTGCTGCTTTTCTGCTTCAGAGACCATGCCGTAGTTAACAGACAACCAGTAAGAATCCTTTAAGTGCGGATAAATGGCACAAATTTTCTCTTTATGTGATGTGGTTTCGGCAGGTTTTATTGGGCTCAAAGGCTCGCTAGCACTCGCGACAGAGGTTACTGTGGCCAGTAGTGAGAGAATGATTTTTGAAGCTAAAGGTCTAGATAGCATGAATTGCCGTTTTATTGGTTTTAGATAAGAAACACTGCAAAATATAGCGTATTCTGCATGGGTAAAGAAGAACGTTTTAAGGTTTAAAGTTTATGTTGTTAGCCTCAGCGAGTATTGGACGCAAGCTACTGGCCTCATTCTTAGTGATGGCACTGTTGGTTCTATTGTCTGCATTGATCGGTGTTTCTGGTTTTAGCTTTGTAGCAAAAACGGAAAGAAACGTCGTCGATTCAGCGCTTCCTGCCATGATCGAAGCTCGTCAAGTTTCTGAGTTGAGTAACCGTATTATTTCGTCGGTACAAACGCTTTCTAATGCGAGAAACGAGGCCGAACGAAAAGAGGCTGGCACTGTGTTGTTTGGCCAGCTTGAAGCACTTCTTCAGCATATCAAAGAGCTTGGTGTCGACAGTTTTGATTCCCAACTTCTCAATAAACTCGAAAACAATGTTCAAAGCGTTATTAACACACTGGCTGAACTGGGTGTCTCGGTCGAACGTAAGCTTTGGTTAAGCAAGGAATTGACGTCTCGTGTTGAAGAGATGCGCTTACTTGCCGAAGAGTTAGAACAGCTCACGCGAACTCAAGTACTGAATACTGCCACCATTGCGGTTGCTAACGTAACGCACATCTACGACCTGTTAGAAACCAAAGAAACCGATAGAGCCTACCAAGCCTTAGACGCACTTGTTGAAGTTGATCTTGATTTGTCTGAGCGTCTACACGAATTGCATTTGTTGGCGTTCAAGATGCTCAATCAAATTGAAGAAACGCAAACCGTCACCAACGTTGAACGTATTCATCAAATCCAGTCTGAATTCGAATCTAACCTAAGGATCATGGCGCGCCGCGTTAAAGCGGTCGAAGATCCGACTCGTTCAGCGCAGATGTCTCAGTTGCTTGAAGAGTTGAGAAAACGCCAGGTCGTGTTCGATATCTCGCTAGAACAATATGAGAACACCAAAAAGTCAGAGTTTCTGATGCAAAATACGTTGGAGCTGTTCTCTCAGCTGAATACAACGGTTAACCAACTGGTTGATGATTCAAACCGAAGCACAAAAAAAGCGGTTGATGAGCTAACGTCAACCTTGAACTTGGCTCAATGGTCGCTGTCTGTGATTTCGGTTATTGGTTTGGTTATCGTCGCATTTATCGTTTGGCGAGTGGTTTACATCTCGGTTGTTAAACGCCTTACTGAATACTCATCTGCCTTGATGTCTATCGCACAAGGTCGCCTGAATATTGATATCTCGGTTAAGGGTAATGATGAGTTGGCTCATATGGGCGAGGCAATCATCACCGCCAGAAACACAGCGCAAGCACTACAAGTGGTCGCGGTTGGCGAAGCTAAGGCAAAGCGTGAGCTCGAAGAGCACAAAGAGCACTTAGAAGAGTTGGTCACAGACCGAACCTATCAGCTGCAAAAGACCAATGAGAAGTTGAATGTCGAGGTGGGTAACCACGCTAAAGCTCGCAATGCGGCAGAACAAGCAAGCCGTGCCAAGTCTGCTTTCTTAGCGACGATGAGCCATGAAATACGAACGCCTATGAATGGCGTATTAGGTACGGCTCGATTGCTTAAAGATACCGGTTTAGACCCGCTGCAATCAGGCTATGCGGACATCATTAACCGCAGTGGTAAGAATCTACTCGCTATTTTGAATGACGTGCTGGACTATTCAAAGATAGAAGCGGGACATCTTGAAATACGCGCGGCTTCTTTCGACCTTTACCAGATGGTTCAAGATACCTATCAGTTAATGGAAGGGCGCGCCGCTGAGAAGAAGCTTAACTTTGATTTTCATATTGAAAGTGACGTTCAACGCTATTGGCGTGGTGACGTAACGCGAATCAGCCAAATATTGAATAACTTGGTCGGTAACGCGATTAAGTTTACGGAAAGTGGCTCGGTCGATATCTTTATCAGTTTAGATATCGAAGATGAAAATAGAGTGATGTTTGAAGTGTCAGATACCGGTGTCGGTATTGATGCAAGTGAACAGGCGTGTTTGTTTGATGCCTTTACCCAAACCGATAGCGGCCGCAACAAAACCGGTGGCACAGGGCTTGGATTAGCGATCAGTAAAAGCATCATGTTGGCAATGAATGGGGATATTGGCGTTCATTCCGAAGAAGGCGAGGGCAGTCAGTTTTGGTTCTCATTGCCACTTGAAGTAGGTGAGAAAATTGAAACGAAAGCAACGGTCATTGAAGCTTGTATCCGAGCGAAGGTACTTCTGATTGAAGACAACCCTGTGAACTGTATTGTTGCCGAAGGCTTTTTGAATAACTTAGGCCACGATGTTGTGATAGCGACAACCGGACAAGAAGCGAGAGCCATATTCAGTGAGCAAGAGTTTGATATTGCGCTGGTGGATATCAACTTACCGGACTGCGATGGCGTCGAGCTAATTCAACAGCTCAAAGACGATGCGCTTCAGCATGAGAATGAAGAAAACGTAACACGCAAAGTACCCCCAATGATCGCAGTCTCGGCTCACGTGTTTAACGAAGAAGTGGAAAGTTACTTGTCGTCTGGCTTTGATGGTTTCTTGCCTAAGCCGCTAGAAAAAGAGGCACTTTCTCAGCTCATTGTTGCTCAACTCGATGGTAAAACACTATTGTTGCCACAACCCGACCCAAACGATGCTGTTTGTAAGCAAAATGGTAACCGTGTGATTAAGGGTAACAGTGATGAATGCTCGACACAGATGGTAGATGTTTTAGCCAAGTACACGACGACAACTGATTCCCAAGATCAAGGAGACACTCCAGTGAAACTGATTGATTCCAAAGTGATAGAGGGTGACCTATCGATCCTTGGATTGGATAAAATGAAACAGATCGTTGTGCTGTTCGAGGAGAGCAGTAACCTTACCTTGAATGAATTAGTCGAGGCAAGCGAAGCCGATAACGGACGAGAAGTGAAGTCTTTGGCGCACAAGCTCAAAGGATCGGCGGGCAGTTTGGGTTTATTAGCACTGTACAATTTGTGTCAGAGCATAGAAGTAAGCGAAGAACCATTATTGCAGTACCGAGATAGCGATCACGCTTTATCTGAATTGGTTAAAGACTCGTTAGAGGCGCTACTAACTTATGTTTCCGCTTAATGACGTGAGCTTGCTTTAAACTTGATCTAATCAACAAGTCAAAAAAATCCTCTGAACGAATATTCGTCAGAGGATTTTTTATACCGCGCAAGTCAGCGTTCTTTATGAAAGGCTAACCATTCAAGCTAACCAAGGTTCAAGGGTTATATCCGAGGTTCAAGGCTGTATAGCTAAGTCTTAGGAGCTAGAACCACGTCTTAAGAGCTAAAGCCAAGGCTCAAGAGCTCGAATTAATGCTTATCGCTTACTACCTATTCTCGAAGCGGTTGTAATCCAACAAGCCGAACTCGATCGGTTGATCTTGTTGATACCAACGATGTACGCGATCACTGAACGGCCAGAACTCGTTAGAACTGCGTCGTACCGCAAACTTATCCAGCAGCGCCACGTAGTCTTCTTCTGTGTTTAAGTTTTGCAGCGTTTTAACCAGAGCAGGAATATCGCTCTCGGTTAAAGACAGGTAGGCGGCAGGGTAGCTACCGACAACGCCTCGTACGAGGGTTAGGTCATCATTGGCGTAATCTCGGTTACCTTCTTCATTAAACAAGCTTGAAATGTTACTGTGCGCATTATTGTGAATCATGGTGAACAGCTGTTCTTCGCCGTTTTTGCCTTCAATCATGATCATCACTAATTGAGGCACATGACGCAGGCCTTCTCCCTTAATCAAATTCACTTGATTAAGCAGTGCTTCATTCTTTCTACCAAAACCTGTTTCAACAATCTTAAAGCGATTATCGAGAACAGGTGCGAGCTTATTTTTGAACATATTAAGCAGTTCACGCTTCGGATCGGCCGTTTTGTAAACCACACTTGTTGGTTGGTCGAAAGGGGCGATATTGCGTTGCAAGTAATCGCTCAGTTGTGCACTTTGGTTTTTGTACCAGCTTGAGTGTTCAATATGGCGAACATCTTTAGGAAGAAGGGTTAAGAAGTTACTTTCACCCTCAAGGCGCAAGAAGTCCATAAACATACGCGTAATCAGCTGGTGGCCGAAGTTTCCGTACACATCGAAGCCTGCTACAAGAAGGTAATGAATGCGCTCTAGTAAGGCGTAATCAAGGATCCATGCTGTCTTAGGCTGTGAACCAACTAAACCCTGAACAACCGAAGCGCTATCGAAGTGTCTAAAGATGGTGAGAGCGGCATTTTGGTTGATGCCATCGCCATCCCAAATTATACCGGTGTCTAGGTTCACGCCACTATCGAACCATTGGTTGGTGAAGTCTGATTTCGCATTTAGGTATCGAGCCTGTTGCTTAGAGTAACGTACCCAGTTAGTCGCTGGGACGGTGTTACTTTTTAGCTCGCTAGGTAGTTTTAAGTTTTTCTTCTGACTGGCGTAGAAAGCGTTTATTTCTGGTAAATCGGCTTTCTCTGGATCAATGAAGAAAACCCAAAAACGGTCGTTAATCACATTCAAGGCAAGTTGACCACGACACACCGGCCCTTTGATAAAAGCCATGATGGTGTTTTGCGCATTGTCCAACATGAAATGGAAACGAGAGTTCACTGGCAGTGATTCAAACGAAGTCATAGGGTTAGCTGCGACATCAATGTTGTAACTAGGGAGTTGTTTCACAGAGTAATTAGCATCGACAAACCAAGTGTTCCACTTTTGTAGTCGCTCTTTATTGAGTGCGAAAGGCATGTGCGTTTTGTCGACGATGGTGCCTTGTTCTGGAATCAGGCGGTAGTAAACACGTTCTACTTTTGGATCGTCGTAAGGGCGACGAGTCGTGATGCGTTGCACCGCTTCACCTGGAGGCGTTGCAGAGCGAACAAGGGTGAAGAAACGCGTTGGTTGCGCCAAATCAGAGAAGTAGACGTGCGATAGAAACAGGTGCTCATAGATGTAACGCGCTGAAAGCTGGCTTTTATTGTCGTTCTTATTGAGAAAGCTTTCGTAGACATTAACGAGCTCTTGCTCCGCATTATTCAGCGGAATGTGGTCGTTCATTAACGCGCCATTTTCCAACCAACTCATTAAAGTCGCGTATTCTGTTTTATCTAAGTTCGGCATCCCATAAGGCATCCCCCAAGTTGGGTAATCTCTCTCGTACTGGGCGTACTCTTCAATCGTTGGGCACTGTTGGTCGCGATCGGTTGAAAAGTCGAAACCTTCAAGCTGGGTTTGATCTGGAAGTGGGTGGTTCTCTTTCTGGATCAACATTCGAGAAACAAGACCAGCATCTAGGTTAGCCGTTGAATTCTGCATACGTTCGTTGAGGACTGGATGAAAATCCGCATCGCGCCACTCTTGTGTGGTTAAAGCATCTTCAAATAAGCGAGTAGGGGCTGAGGCGGTTAAACGGGTGCCTTGATAAACGAGTGCCTTGCTCGCACCTCGGTCGATACCTTCTACCGAAGACATTTTGAGCTGGCAAGGTGCGTCATAGCAAGCGTGACAAACCACACATCGGTTATCAATGATGGGCTTCACTTCATCAATGAAGTGCTGTGCTTGAGCCGACAGAATAGGCGCTTGGCGATCGCGAACTTGTTGTTTACCAAACAGCTCGTCGAAGTTTAAACCCGCGTAGACGGCACAACCTGAGAAGACGCTAACAAAAGCTAAAATGAAGAGTTTTATCAAATTCATACGTATTTATATATTAAGCATTTTCTCTAATTATATCGAAAATGATTGAAAATGCTCATGTTCTAACAATCTTATAGATAAGATCTTGATGGGACTGAGCAACTTATCGAGGTGACTCACTCACCCGAGGTTGGAATTTAGAGTGTCGACTTAAGGCTTACTGATTGACGTAACAAACAGAGAAAGGGACAGACAATCGCTCAAACTCTTTGATCCAGCGCCATTGGTTGTCTTGCAGCTTATCGCCAGGGCCTTTGACTTCAATCCAATGAAACTCTTTGTCCTTGAATGCAATCAAATCCGGCATCCCAGTTCTAAATAGCTTTAAATCACTCAATATCACTTTGAAAAGATCAACAATCAAGGCGTTGGGAATAGCCTCCATACTGTGCTCGACGAGTGATCTGGGGAAGTAGTTCCAATGAACAAATGGATTGGCGATGCCACGCTTCTGGTCATAAATATTGAGTAAGTGGTTCAGCCCATGCTTGAATATAGTCTGAAACACCGCTTCGACCTGTTCGGCTCGTTTGTCTACGAAATCGGAATGGTACAGATCCAGAGGTCGATGTTGGTATCGATTGATAAAGGCGCCTTCAACATCTGCAAAAATGACCTCCCAAAAGGCCAAGCCGAACAAGCCACATAGAAAACTGTTCTCAGAAAAGTAGACATCCCAGCCTTGGTCCTCAAAATGCTGCTTTACCGCAAGCTCGACTCGCGTTTGGCTGAGGTCTAATTCCAGTTTTATCTGTTCGCAACTTGGTTTTGAAGCGCGCGGAACTTTGTGCCCCTTCTTTGTAGATAACATTTGCTTGCGTAATAACCTTTGCTCAAGCTTAGCCGCGACTTCCAACTCTGACACATCCGATGGAGTAGCTTTCATTTGCGTGACAATGTCACACATTAAGTTTAGCTCACCTTGTTTGTCGTAGATGCGAGCAAGTCGCTCTCTGCTAGGAGGAAGTGTAGATTGCCTGAACCAAAAGACAGCTTGGTCGTTTAGGTTAAGCCTTTCAAGATCGCGCGCGATATCGTTGATCAAACGCGATCGTTTTCTGGCTATGCTCCTGTGTTCCGAGTCAGCGGGTATTGATTGCAAAAGGAGTTCAAGAAACTCAGGGTCTTTACGATCACCTTCAGAATATTGGCGTTGAATATCGCGCATCTGGAGTAATTGATTGAGTTGATCTCTAGAAGTGAAGAAGCGGCGCTGCTTGCTTAATGGGTAGTTCTCGAAGGTGTTGAGCCCTAGATCGCTTAACACGAACTGGCTTAGGTCTTGATAAGTATTAGCAAAAAACAGCAAAAGTAATACATCAATAACTTGAGATTCGACAACGTAAATACAGTCGAAGTTTAGGTTTTGAAATTGATCAAAAGGTTGCTGATCAAGCAGTAACAACAGCTCATCTTTCTTCGCGGTTTTGTTGCTCTTAAAGGCAGGGAATACATTCAACAGTTCTGGCTTGGTGAGTAAATGCAACCCGATCTCGACCTTACTAATGACGAGGTGATGCTGTTCTTCGGGATGACTCAACGCAATAAAGCCTGCGGTGCTTAGTTCTTGTAGTGCGCTATTTAAATCAGGGATCTCAACATAGTTGAGTTTATCGCTGCGAAACCAACGGCCTTTACGAGAAAGCAAACGAACTATTAAGCATTGGCTTGAAACGGAAAGACGTTTGTATGCGGACAACCAACGACATTCATCGTCACTTAGAAGATCGGTATAGAGCGTTTGAGCGTGTTCAACCAACCGATTGAAGTTGTCGAGATAATAAGTAGGGGGGAGCTGAAGAGTGGTTTCTATCGTCAATGGGTTCGTCGCTTGATACAAAAAGAGCCTAACCCTAAGGTTAAGCTCTTCAGTAACAAATTCAATCTTTTCTGATGATTAAGCTTGAGATGCTTTTAGTTCAGAAACTTTAGCTTCAGAGATTGGCTTAGTGACGATTGCAAGAACAATACACACTGCCATCATAGCTGCAGAGATTGTGTAAGCTAGGCCGTAACCTTCGCCGTTTGTCATTGAGTAACCAACAACTGCTGCACCGATAGCGCCGCCGATACCCCATGCCGTGTAAAGCACGCCGTAGTTAGTACCGTAGTTTTTCAGGCCGTAGAACTCAGCAGTAAGTGTTGGGAATACTGCTAGAAGCGTACCGTAACCAACAGCTGCGATAGCCGTACCAATGATTAGCGTGAATTCAGAGTTGAACGTAGCGAATAGAGCCATGTTCGCGCCTTGAAGGATGAACGCTAGAAGTAGAGTACGTACGCCACCGATTTTATCTGCAAGCATACCTGCAGCAACACGGCCGCCTGAGTTGAATACAGCAAGGATAGACGCTAGGTAAACTGCGTTTGGTAGGTTCGCTTGAACGCTAGCAATCGTAGTGATGTTACCGATGATCATGAGACCAACAGAAGCAGCAAATGCGTACATGATCCATAGAGAGTAGAACTGAGGAGTCTTCAGCATTACTTTCCACGTTAGGTCTTCAGTCTTCTTAACTGCTTTAGGTGCTTGGCCTGCTTTTACTTTAGGCTCAGCTGGCGTGTAATCCGCTGGTGGGTTGTTGATTGTTGCTGCTAGAGGTACTGCAATCGCAAGTACGCCGGCACCAAGAATCATAAAGCTTGTTTGGATACCCATGCTGTCGATTAGCGCAGAAGTGAGTGGTGCTAGGTAAATAGCAGCAAGACCAAAACCTGCAGCGATTAGACCGTTAACCATACCTTTCTTAGAAGAATGGAACCATTTCATTGCTGATGGCGAAAGACATGCGTAACCAAAGCCGATACCAGCACCTGTCATCACACCAAACGTTAGATTTAACATCATCGGAGTCGTAGCGAAACCAGAAGCAATCATACCTAGGCCAGTAAGCGCTGTACCTAAGATAAGGATCTTACGTGGACCCATACGGTCTTGTAGGATGCCTGCAACAAGAAGACAAACAGAGAATGTGATAGTTGCAATAGCGTAAGGTGCAGATGCTTCAGCAGCACTCCAACCAGCTTCGGTGACTAGCGCCTTGTTAAATACACTCCAAGCATACAGGATGCCAAGACAAAGGTTGATACAGAAGCCTGCTAGCAGGATACGTGATGCTTTATCAATCTTGCTCATTTTTATTCTCAGTTTTGTCGTTGGTTAGTGGTGAGCCACTTAACTAAAGACGGGTTATTGTGATTGTTTCTTCAAAATTAGTTTGCGTTTATCAACAGACAGCGCAAAAGAGCGCGGATTATAACCAATAAAAATGTGATTGGAATCTCTTTTTCCATTTTTGGTAAATAAACTCAAACTTGTTAATAAGTTGTTTTTTATTGGTTTTGCAATTGTATTTAATACCTTTCTGTTTTGTTCTTTTTAACGTGGCGCGCCTATTTTTTAAGGTGTTCTTCGATAAGTATTTCTGAATTGCCACGTATTCCGTGCGGATATCACAGAGTTACGAATTATTTTAATTATTTTCTAAGGTTAATTTTGTGTAACAAAATAAATCGAAGTGGAGCTTTGTCCATATGAGACAAGGAGTAACGGAGTTTTATTAAAAACAAAATGTTAACCAGTTGTTGCGGGCGGTTTTTGGCGGTACCTTTGCTTACATTTCGTTCGATTGGAGGGGTTGTGTTGTTGAAAAAAAGTGGGAAAATAGTACGCAAACTGAGATTCCAAATTTGAAAGGATGCGTTTCCAACTTATGGCGAGGCGAGTATTATGAAACTGTTTTTAATTCTATTGATGTCAATTTCTGGTGGTGTAGCGGCAGCTGACCATATCCACTCTTTCTTGTTTGGCTTCTATATTGCTGCATTGGCAGTGGGTAGTTGCTATTGGTTAGCTTTCCGTAGCACGCGTTTCCCACAGTTAGCTCTAATGTTATTGATGTGTGGCTTTTTCGCGAAAATTGCAGTGACAGTTGTCGGTGTTTCTTGGGGTATCTCGAACGATATCATTCAATCGCCGTTCATTTTCTCATTGTCATACCTGTTCTTCTTAGTGGTTGTGTCTTACGTTTGGTTTGCATACCGCGATAAGTTGACGCTAAAAAAGCGCGCTAAGCAGGTAGAAGACTCTCGCAAGCAAGCAGCAGCTTAATTGCAGAACTAATACAGAATTCTAAAAAGAGCTTTCTTCGGAAGGCTCTTTTTGATCTGGCCTTAACTTGAGTGAACTCTAGCTATAAGGCAGATAAAAGAAACCCCAGTATGGTGACATACTGGGGTTTCTTGTTATTTATCTAGTATCTAGCCGCTATCATCTAGCAAATACAGGTCTTAACGCGTGTTACTTCTTCATCAACTTCGCTAGATCGGCAAAGGGATTGTGCGTTGCTGATTGATGGTCGTCTAAACGGGCTTTTGCATCAACACCGTAACGGTCATGATCCGTGTATTTTGAGTGCTCATGATCGTGACAGTACAAGCACAGTAGTTCCCAGTTGCTGCCATCTTCAGGGTTGTTTGTATGGTCGTGATCCACGTGGTGAACGGTAAGCTCTCTCAAGTTTGAGTAAACAAATTCACGTGCACATTTACCACAAACCCAAGGGTACAGTTTCAGTGCTTTTTCGCGGTAGCCTTTCTCTTGGCGAGCGTACGCTGCACTCGAGCCTGTGTAATCTGAAGACATTGCCAAATCCTTATCAATTGTAATCTCCCGATTTTATCACAGCTTTCTGGAAGCTGTAGGAATGTCGTGACTAAATCACGTGTCGTACTAACCGATATGGGGCTTAGGTTTGATTGAGCACTTATCTTTTACGTGTGCTATCTCATAAAGCAGGTTATGTCTTTCTGGAATAAGCCATGCTTAACAGTTTGAAAAGAAATTGTATTTAGGGGTTTTAACCAAGGGAGCGTGACCTAATATCAGTTAAAGCTACCCTATATTAATAAGGAAATATCATGTCAGAACAATACACACCGCCAAAAGTTTGGGTTAATGATACTGATGGTGGTAACAAGTGGGCAAATATCAATAGTCCTGAATCTGGCGCTCGCTTTGATAAAGAGCTTCCTGTTGGTGATCATGCTTTTCAATTGTATTCCCTTGGCACACCTAACGGTCAAAAAGTCACTATCTTGCTGGAAGAGTTGTTAGCGGCGGGTGTTAAAGAAGCTGAATATGATGCGTACTTGATCAACATTGGTGAGGCGGACCAGTTCTCTTCTGGCTTTGTTGGTGTAAACCCGAATTCGAAAATACCAGCACTTGTTGATAAGTCTGGTGACGAAGATGTGAATGTCTTTGAATCGGCATCCATCTTGATGCACTTGGCTGAAAAGTTTGGTCACTTTTTACCGAAAGAGGGCGCTGCTCGCACTCAAACATTAAATTGGTTGTTTTGGGCGCAAGGCTCTGCACCATTCCTAGGTGGTGGCTTTGGTCACTTCTACGCTTACGCCGATGAAAAGCAAGAATACCCAATTAACCGTTTTGCGATGGAAGTGAAGCGTCAACTAGATGTATTAGACAAACAGTTAGCGAATAACACGTATGTGGCAGGCGAAGAGCTTAGTGTCGCAGATATCGCGATTTGGCCTTGGTATGGCAACCTTGTACTAGGTAAAACATATGATGCCGCTGAATTCCTTCAAGTTGAGTCTTACGCCAACGTAGTTCGCTGGGCGAAGCAACTAGAAGCGCGCGAAGGTTTCCAGCGCGGTCGAGTGGTTAACCGTTCATTTGGCGAAGAGTGGGAGCAAGTACCAGAGCGCCATTCTTCAGAAGACATTGACCGAGTTTTAAAGCTACGCCCTTAGTGATTTTAAAACGATAGTCGACACCAGTATCTCTAGAGTTTGTTTTAGCGGCCAACGTTAACTCAAACTCTAGTTTTTTGTTCCATCGGATTTTTTCCATAGTAAGTCCGCTTATTTAGATTTAGCTATTAAAGGCGGTTTAGGTATAAAATCGCGACATCATAATTCTAAAGGATGGTGCCATGTACCACGGTCATATCTATTTCCCTCTGCGATTTGCAGAGCAGGCAGAAACACTTCGTCAGAAAATTCTATCGGAACGTAAAGATGTATTAGAGACTTTCCCATTAATACAGCGCTTGGTTGGCCCACATAAGATGCCAATGTTTGAGATTCATTTTGCTAACAAAGAGTCGGGTATTGTTGAATGGCTTGAGCAAGAACGCGGTGATATGTCGGTGTTGATTCACCCAGTAACGGGCGGCGAAGAAACTTTGGATCACACAGTAAGAGCGACTTGGCTTGGTCGTGAGCTGGGTGTCTTTGAAGAAACGCTGAGTAGCTAATTTAATTCGCGCCCGACAGTACGTACCTAATCAACGTACTTAGTAAATATCGCTGCTGTCGGGTGTGCCAATGCTCACTAACTTTTTAAACTATGCTCTACCCTAAATAACTAGCTTCTCCAGCTATTCCCTAGTAACAGTGATACCGCTACCGACACACCTAATGCGATCAATATATTAGGTAAGTACAGCCCCCAAATCGCGACACAAACCGCCACCGTTACCACAGCCCACAACAGTGTTTCTAAAATCCAAGTGCCCATAAAATAACTCCTAACTAGATTGTGCGACTAGCATAACCAAGCAAGGGTAAACTTTTGGTCACCATACAATAACCATTTGGGAAAATCGCTACAGCATGACTTTAACGATGAACTCATTGTTGTGAACTTGATGAGTAAACTGCCAACCTTGGTTCTGACACACGCGATCGATGAGCTCTAGGCCGATACCAAAAGAGGTTTGTTGTTCAGAGTCGTTTGTTAGGTTTTCATCTTCCAAACGGTTGGTTACCTCAAACAGAGTCTCTGATAGCGTGATACTGATATCTCCGCTGCCACCATGTTGAAATGCATTTCGGACTAAGTTGGTGAGCACAACCTCTGTTAACTCGCGGGGAAGGGAGTGTTCGCCTTGATCGACCTTGGTGTGGATCTCTACTTCTTTGTTTTTGAGAAGGTAACGTTGGCTTTCGATGATGTTGTTGAGCAGGGGAGTCAGCTTGATTTGCTCATAGTTGGTTTCCATTTCGCTATTACGACTCATCCATAACAGAGTCGTTACCAAGGCTTTCATGTTGGTGGCCGAACGTTGGATTCGTGCGACTGCTCGTTGGCCGCTGTTAGGGATAGTTTCAGACAACCGAACCAGCATATCGCCACTGGCTGAAATAGTGGCAATCGGTGTTCTTAGTTCGTGGCTCGCGGCTCTTAAGAAAAAGCTCTCGCGCTCATTGGCCTGTCGTTCACCGTGCACGCTTTTAATAAGTTGGGAAGCTAACTGGTCGATTTCTTTATAGCGAAATTGAGTCAAACCTTCAGTCTTGTCCACATCCAGAGATTCAGACCATTTTGATAGCGTAATAATCGGTTTGGTGACTCGATGTATCAAAAGGCGAATGATCAAAAATACCAAGAGTAAAAGGGCACCGATGGCGATAAAAGCATTGTTTATTTGGTTGACGGAATCAGGTGGGTTCAGCTCGAATAGATTCAAGTAGATGGCTTCATCGTACTCAGAAATGATGTACAAGGCTTCGTCTTTACCAGAAACTTGATGCTTGGCTGAATAGAGGTATTGCCCTAACTCATTGTTAGGCGAAGGCTGGTAATGATCATAAATAGCGTCGTTATCAAACGCTTTCCAATCAAAAGCTTGTTGAAACTTAACGGGCAGATCTGAATAACTTAGAAAGGCTTGGAATGTTGGGTTTTGGTAGTCTGGCAGTTGCCCTGTTTCGATGTATTGCTGCTCTGCCACTTCCAACTCATACAGAAATCCATATTTTGCCGATTCATTGAGACCAATATGATAGCTCTGAGATACCATCAAGCTGTAGATGGCTGTGAGTAATACGACGATGCCAAATAAGTAGAGGTAGATATCGCGCTTAATACTGACTCGATTCATGTCCGCGTGTTTCATGATGGTTCCTCATGCAAGACAACACCAATGCCATGAACCGTGTGGATTAACTTTGAGTCAAAGGGCGCATCAACCACCTGTCGAAGCTTAAACAGGTGTGCTTTCACGCTGTCAGAGCTTGGCATTTCGTCTTCCCATGCTTCTTCAAGCTTGGCTTTACTCACCACGTTAGGGCTGTTTCGCACTAACATCACAAGCATTCGCCAACATACTGGCGAGAGCTTCAATAGCTTGCCGTCTCTAAGGGCTTGGTGCTTGTCTAAGTCCAGTTTGAGATCTGCCACAGATAATGACGTCACGGAGCCTTGAGCGCGGCGCACTAGTGCCATCAACCGTACTTTGAGTTCTTCCATCGCAAAAGGCTTCACTAGATAGTCATCCGAACCGACCTCGAACCCCGCGATCTTGTCTTCTAACGTGTCTCTTGCGGTCAACATGAGAATCGGAGTGGTCACGCCTTGCTTCCTAAGAGATTGGCAGACATCAAGCCCATCCATCTTGGGCATGTTGATATCCGTTAAGATGATGTCATAACGCCCCTCTAAAGCGAGATTTAGACCCGCGCTGCCATTGTAAGCAAAATCGAATTCGAACCCATCGAGTTCCATATAGTCTGCAATGGCTTCTGCCAAGTCGCTGTCGTCTTCAATCAACAGGGCGTTAATACTCATAAGTGTCCTTACTTTGTTTCTCGTTCTCTTTTCCAAGCCCAGATAGGCGGCTGAATAAGAAGTTGTAGTCGGTAGTTCCAATTTGGCGCGTGCCATAATTGTTGGCACAGTTTAACGTAGCCGTGGAAATATACCTTAAATGGGTTCACAGAGTTGATTCTAGGGAAAACTCCGTATCTGACTTCTTCCTCTTCTTTAGCGAAGGTGCCGAACATCTTGTCCCAAATAATGAAGATGCCAGCATAGTTCTTATCAAGATACTGCTTGTTGGTCGCGTGATGCACTCTGTGGTGTGAAGGCGTATTAAACACCGCTTCAACAGGGCGGGGTAGTCGTTTAACGGTTTCAGTGTGCAGCAGTGTTTGAAACAGTTGAACAAAGGTTTCACACATCAGAACCACAAACGGATTGAAACCCAGCAGAATTAGCGGCAAATGAAAGAAGAACGGGAAGAACCAATCTAAAGGCCCAAAGCGATAGGCGACAGAGATATTAAAGTAAGGCGAGCTATGGTGAACCGAGTGCGTTCCCCAAGCTAAACCGTTGCTGTGCAAGAATCTGTGTTCCCAGTAGTAAGCGAGATCGGCCAAGATCAAGCAACCAAGAATTGTCCAACCGGATATTGGCAGTTGAGTTAGGCTGAAGTT
Organism: Vibrio sp. 10N.222.47.A9; assembly: GCF_963872585.1. NCBI lineage: Bacteria > Pseudomonadati > Pseudomonadota > Gammaproteobacteria > Vibrionales > Vibrionaceae > Vibrio > Vibrio sp. 10N.222.47.A9. The sequence continues at coordinate 43,452 of NZ_CAWNBB010000031.1, forward strand.
CTCGTAGGCGTAAACAAACGCACCAACATAAGCTAACCCGACGAAGAAAAGGGTAACCAACAAGAAGAACAAAGTGACTAAGTTAGTCGCGCTGTCTCCCAACATATTCCAGCTGAGCTTTTTCTTAAAGGCATAGCGGATAAGCTCAAAGATAAACAGAGCCAGAGCAAGCAGTAGAAAGTTGTCATCGACCCAAGTCTCGGTAAGGATGATGCTTGTTTCTGTGAATGTTTGAGAGAGAAAGCTCCCAATGCTATCCAAAGTGAAATCCATAACTAAATCCTTTACTGGTTGTTCTTATAATAGACGTATAACTCGCTAGAATCTGGCAACCCATGCTGATTGAGTTGGTGGTGCTCTATAACCATGTCCACTTCTTTTAATATCGCGATACCTTCCCAAGCTTGTGCTAATTCCTGTTCGGTATGTTCGCCTTTACCTAGTAGAAGCGCGCCTTTGGCTTTGATTGGAATCTTAATTAAGGGTTTGTTTTTATTTAATCTTGATTGCTGAGTCGGGAAGCCAATCGTGATTGTTGCTTCGCTGAAATCTAAGCTGATGTCTTGATAGATCACGATGACTTGTTGTTGTGCGGTCTCTTTGTCATTGACTTCGAGGCTCTGGTAGAAGTCCACCCATAACTCAGGAACATCCTCTAATGGAATCGTCTTGCTCAAACCTTGCAGAAAAGTCGTGTTTGCAGTCGCCTGTTGTTTGACCTCTACGGACTTGTTTTTTGGCTGTTTGTCGATTGATGACTTGTTCGTTGATAACTCAGCGATTGGCTGCTCCGTCGATGCATCCGCAATCGCAGGCTGAATATGTAATAGCCCCCAGACAACACCAGTAATACCGACTGTCGTGAGTAATGAAGCGAATAATTTCATGCTCTTTCCTTGTGGTTCATTTTTCTTATCAAGGACAGTAAAGGAGGAGAGGTAAACAAAAGGTAACCGAGCTCGCTTTTTAGTGGTCAACAGCGAATCCGTCGATTGCCTAAATTGTTAATACAGCAATTTGGGACACTTTTTTCCATATCGGATTGGTAATACTGGTGCCATATTCATTTGTGGGCTCAATAATGCTATTCAAACATCCCATCTCTCTGCTGACGATTATTCGGCTTAATCCATTAAAGGTCGCTGCGACTTGGTTAATGGTATTGGCTGAAAACGTGATGCTTATTCTGCTGCCGTTGTTTATTGGTTACGCCATCGACGGCGTGTTAAACCAAAGCTTTCAGCCTTTGATGATGTTGGCACTGATTCTTTTTGTACTGGTGATCATCAGTGTCGTTCGTCGTTTTTACGATACCCGCGTGTATGGCGCTATTCGCGTAAAACTGGCCAATCTTGTTGAGCGTAACCTGCGCGGTTTATCTATTTCGACCAAAGACGCTCGGCTAACCATGTCTCGTGAGCTGGTTGATTTTCTAGAAGATGATTTGCCTACTTTGATGACGGCGGTAGTTCAGTTGGTCGCGACGGTGGTTATCCTCTCAACGTTTCATTTCTCATTGGCGCTTTGCATGTTGTTTGCAGGGCTGTCGATGCTGGTTATCTACGGCGTATTCCACCGAACATTTACACGACTCAATGGCCAATTTAACGATCAAGTTGAACAGCAGGTGAAATTGCTGAGCGGTGTTCGCTTATCTGCACTTCGTTGGCACTTTGAGCGCCTAAAACAGTGTGAAATCAAGCTGTCTGATACCGAAGCTGTTGTCTATGGGCTGATTTTTATCGTGTTGTTTGGCGCGGTCATCGGCAACTTATGGATGGTGAGTCAGCTTATCGAGCCGACCGCGGGTCAAGTGTTCTCTATCGTCACTTATTCACTCGAGTTTGTTGAAACCGCAGTGATGTTACCAATCACATTACAAACCCTTTCTCGTCTCACTGAAATCAGTCAGCGCCTTAATCACACCGCCACTCAACAGGTTACCAAGGAGATACCTCATGAAATTTAAAAAGCCACTTTCTGTATTAGTCGGTTGCGCAGCCATCTTTATCGCGTTGGTTGTTGTTGATGAATTGGAACCTGAAGCTACCCAGCCAGTGAAGAAAGAAGCCGTCCTTGCCCCAGTTTCAGTGTTAGAGGTGACACCATCACAGCATCAATCGACTCTAACGGTATTAGGTGTAACTGTTGCTCGTTGGCCTGTGCAGTTGAAAGCATCCAGTAGCGCACAGTTGAAATGGCTAGATGAAAGCGTTGAACCGGGGAATTTGGTTAACAAACGCGATGTGTTAGCAAGGTTAGATACTAGTGCGGTTGATGCGAACTTGGCTCAGGCGTTGAGCTCATTGAAACAAGCAGAATTGGAGTTGAAGCAGGCTAAGCATGAGCAAACGGTCGCGTTAAAAATGCTGAACCCGAAAACGAGTTCGTCTTTTGCGCGCAGAGAGCCTCAAGTGCTCGCAGCGAAAGCCAACCTGCAACAAGCCAAACAGGCGTATGTGAGTGCGCAGAAGTTGTTGGAAGAGTCGATGATTACCGCGCCCTTTGATGCTGTGATCATGAAACGCCATATCAGCCCGAGAGAGTGGATAGAGGCGGGGCAAGTGACCTTTGAATTGGCTGCCAGTGATTCGATTGATATCGAGTTGCCGATTTCTGAAATGCATTGGCAACAAGTCCAAGCGGCACTGACTGAGCCGAGTATCACGGTAGTGAGTCGTTCTGGGGATCAGTGGCCCGCCAAAGTGCGCTATGTGTCTCCGCAAGTTGACTCGGTTACTCGTCAAAGACAAGTCGTGCTTTCAGTTGAGGCGCCTTATCAAAGCAAGCCAAGATTGTTTCCAAATCAGCAGGTTCAAGCTGTGGTTAATTTAGGGCTAAAGGACAACGTAGTTAGCGTGCCTTTGAGCGCGATGACCCGAGACGGATATCTGTGGACGTTAGACAACAATGATCGTCTACGTAAAGAGTCGGTATCCCTGATTGGGCAAGGTAATCAGGTGCTCGATATTCGGTTTAATCAGCAAAGTGAACAGGTTCGCAGAGTGGTGCAATATCCGCTTTCTTCAATGTTAATTGGTAAGCAAGTCGAACCTAACTTTTATCAAGATGATAGTTCAGAATCCATGATCGCGAGCCAATCTGATGATGAACAGACTGAGGAGGTAAACCAATGAGTTGGATGACCAAATGGTTTATTAACAATCCAGTCGCCGCTAATTTGTTGATGATGGCGATTGTTATTAGTGGCGTGCTGGCATTTGGGCAGTTACGTGTCGAGTCGTTCCCACAAATCGCTCCCTCTTCCATCAGTATCAGCGTTACTTACCCTGGCGGTACGGCGCAACAGATCGATGAGAGTGTGACGCAGCGAATCGAAGAGTCGATCAGCGGTATTGCAGGCATCAAACAGATCACCAGTCAGTCGAGTGCTGGGATTTCTCAGGTCATGGTCCGTAAAACCAGCAGCACAGATTTAGACAAGTTGTTGGATGACATTCGTAATCAAGTTAACGCCATCAATGGCTTTCCCGTGCAAGCGGAAAGGCCGCAAGTCGTGCGAAACGAATTTACTAATTTAGCCGCGTTCGTGGTGGTGTCTGGGCCAAGAACCGATGACGAGTTGCAACCTATTGCCAAGCAACTTGAACAAGCGCTAAAGAAGAACCCGCAAATTTCAAAGGTATCAAACTGGGGAACTCGCACATCTCAATTGGTTATCGAGCCAGATCCTGACCAACTGAAAGCGTTGGGGTTGAGCTTAGAAAATCTCGCAGAGCTCGTTGAGCAGCGTTCGCTTGAGACTCGAAGCGGTGAGCTGATTAGTGACAAAGGTCGAATGGTGATTCGTGGTGACGGATACGCCGATGATCTACAGAAGTTGAACCAACTTGTTGTGATTTCAGGAAGCAACGGAAAAATACTGCTGGGAGACATCGCCAAGTTAAGTCGTGGTTACCAATACAGTGGTTCTATCGTGCGTAACAATGGCTCTAACGCCATCGCATTATTGGTCAGCACTAGCCAAACCGACAACCTACTCAAAGTCAGTGAAGCGATCAGTGAAACGCTCGATGCCCAACGCGCGATTCTACCATCGGATATTGAGTTGAATACCATGGCCGACATGGCACCTTACATTGAAGAGCAGCTATTTCGTTTGAGTGAGAATGCATGGCAAGGGTTATTGATCGTCGTAGTTCTACTTGGGATCTTTCTTGAAATTAGGCTCGCCTTTTGGGTCGCAATGGGTATTCCAATTGCGCTGACTGGAACGTTGGCAGCAATGCAGTTGTTCAACTACAGCATCAACGACATCACCTTGTTTGGTTTTATCTTGGTACTCGGTGTGCTGGTGGATGATGCAGTTGTTGTAGGTGAAGCGATACATGAAAAACGGACGGGTAACGGCAGTAGCTCTGGTAATTTAAATATAAACGGCCCCTTTAATATAAATGGAAAGACAGCCGCTTGGCAGGGCGCTGACGGATCCCCTCAT
>NZ_CAWNBB010000032.1:0-126 GCF_963872585.1 Vibrio sp. 10N.222.47.A9
CCTTATTAAAAAAGGCGCGAGCAGACATTTCATCTCGACGTTGAGACAATAAAAAATCGATCACCTGACCTCTATTATCAACGGCTCGATAATAGTAAAGCCATTGACCTTTTACTTTGATATAAG
>NZ_CAWNBB010000032.1:168-5440 GCF_963872585.1 Vibrio sp. 10N.222.47.A9
TTCATCCATTCGCCAGGAAGAAGCCACCGGCTTCTTTTTATTACGAGCTCGATGCTCTAATAATGGACTGAATTTAATGACCCATCGATTGAGGGTTGAGTGATCAATTGACAGTCCACGCTCAGAGAGGATCTCTTCAATTTCACGATAACTGAGCTTGTAAGCTAGGTAATAACGTACGGAGAGAAGAATAATAGCGGACGGAAACTGACAGCCTTTAAACATAATGAGAACATCCGATTGGTAAGAACTACGGTATTTTACCGTAGTTTAGTCAAACTTTGCGACAGAACCTAAAAAAGCCGTCGATAAGGTCCTGTAAGCATCCCCTTCCGTGACGAATAAAATCACCCTTAATTGGGCTATTTACCATAATGGACCTAATAAACACCGGATTTTTTGCCTAGTAGCTCTTGAAAAGAGTAGTTTCAGTGCCCAGATTTGAATATGGTGCAATAGTTGTACCTTAATGGGTGAAATAAAAAGGTTATACGTAATGAATGATTGGGAATATGTGAATTTTAGTGAAGATCATGAAATGGATTATCATTTGGGCTAGTTAGTAAATCCAAATCGGCATACAACAGAAAGTATCTAATAGATAATACGCAATGGACAGCAAAGAAAGAGCTAAACAAAACGCGCATTACTCACGATGAATTCAAGCCTTTTGTGGAAGCAGATAAGGCGAACTTGGAAGATCCTGCTTAACGTTGAAATGCATATAAAAGAACGCCTCCGTCGGGAGGCGTTCTTCGTGGTGGAGTAACGCGGCTGTACATAACTCCAATAATGCGGTCAAAAAGAAGCACCAATGGGGTTGCTTCTTTTTGTAAGAGGTTTTTTATTTTAAGATCTCCTTTCGGATTTCTTTGTGTGAATCCAAAAGGTCTAACAACATACTTAATGCTTTAGGAGGGGCTAGCTCCCCTCGTTCGTAACGAGAAAAAGCATTGTGTCCGCCACCAAATAGTTCTCCAGCGTCCTTTTGATTTAGCCCTAGTGCTTTTCGGATACTACGAATTTTTTTCGGTTCAATAATTCCATCGACTCTTGCCCTAAATGCTTGAATATCAATACGGTTGAATTTTACATCATCAGGCTCAAGAATCGCTTCTTCACAGCAGGAGCAGTGTATGCCTGGCTGTTGGATTAATAGTGTGTGTCCTTTGTAATGGTATTCGGTATCACGATTTTCTCGATTCATAACACCTTCTCCACAAAAAGGACAAGATTTACCGTTAAAGTTACCCATACTATGTGCCTCTACAAACAATTATTTTCTCTTAAAAGAGACAATGTACATACTGATAAAGCCGCTTCCGATATCTTGAAATTTAGTGTAGATATCGACGCCACACCAAGACGTTCGATAAACATCAAAGTAGCCAAGATCAGGTCGCTTATCGGATGGCATGGTTTTATAGAAGTCGGATGGTTGTAATGATTTTATTACGTCCACCACATCCTGTTCATCCATACCTAGCTCTACGTACCCCTGACGAGCTGACTTTGTAAACCGAAGCTTATCAACTTTAGAGAATGTTTTTTTTATCAAATAAAGATCGTAACTTGGAGTAGTAAAGCTGGTTGTCATTGCAAGCCCCATTACCCTTTAAGGGTTATTATTTATGTATAAGCCAATAGTGTCAAGTAATTTTACACTTATGAAACTTGTATGGTACTGAGTCTAAAGCCCAATGAAAACGTATTCTATGTAGAGTACACAAAGTTACTCCTCAATGGACACGGTTTCATTTGTTTGATTTCTTGGTGTAAGTTCGTTTAGGACGCATTCTGGAAGAATGTAATTCCTCAGCATATATCCGACCTTTGCTAGTAAGTTGCCACATATTCTCATTCTCTTTAGCAGAAGAATTAAGCAACTTGTTTTCATTCGGCTGATAAACCAAATAACCATTGTCTGACAACTTTCTTAAACCGACCAAAAAATGATTTGAGGTTAATTCTTTACACAGTGACTTACTAACCTGTTTACGTAGATAGCTAGTGTGTACTGGTGTATGCTTACCGTGATTCAGTTCAATGTAATGTATAATCAACATCGCAAGACTCGCACACAACTCAGGACTAGGGAAATTATGAGGGGATCCGTCAGTGCCGATGCTTACGGTTCAATATATGAATATCGTGATCAACATAACAATATTTAATAAAACGCTAATGTATTTAAAAAGGAATAACTGAGATGTTATTCACTACTGATGAATCAATCTATAAAATACAGACGGCCTAAGTAAGGTTGAGTAAAAAATGTGGATATTTAATCAAACAATGAATAATTTAATTAATTTAAAGCTATTTATAGTGATGATGTATCTTGATGTTAGTCACATTTTCAGTGTTTATTTCATCCTATTATGGCAACAATATTAATTGCACAAGTATTTAAAGTGGTTAATTTATTTTTAACTGCAAGGTTACAAAATAATTAATAACAACGTATTTATGATAGGTTAAATATATTGTAAAAACAATCAACTTATAAAGTGATTTCGATTACTAAAGTTAATATTTAATAGTATGAACACCTAAATTGAAAAATATGTAACCAGGTGCGCATTAAATTGATCAGTAATGCCTTATTGACAAAAGCCAAGTATTAACCGTCGAAATTAGCGTACAAATATTGTGCAATCAGTAGCAATTGTTGCTGTAATAGCTAAATGTTATGCATGGGAATAGACCTTAGATCGATTTGTTAATGGATCAAAATCCCGCTGGTCAAGAGTCATTTTCATCTCTCATTAAATGTACGCAACTTGTTTTACTACAGTAAATTATATAATTAACCAATGGATGGAATAATACTATGACGACTTTATTTTTACGGGTATTTAAGACTTTAGCTATATGTAGTGTATTTAGCACCTCTGTCGCTATTGCTGATAAAAATGTGATGGGGGATAATCCCTTATTATATTCAGTAGCTTGGAAGCAAACAGCTGCTGAGTATCAAGCTCTTTATTATCAAGGATTTAATGTTGCAAGAATGCATGTAGAAGCGGCACTTGCTAATCACAAAGAAGGTGATAAGCCAATTGCTATTGTATCTGATTTTGATGATACACTAGCTCAACCCCTCGCTTATTGGGGGGATCTAGTTAATAAAAATCTTGATTTTTTTGATGACTCTATTTGGGATAAGTGGATTCCAACCAATGGAATGATTGCCTCACCGGGAGCTAAAGACTTTCTAGATTTTTGTGATGAGAATGGTGTCGAGATTTTCTATATTACTAGTCGTGATCAAGGTGAAAAAACAGTTGAATATGCACTTGGAAATATCCGTCATTTGAAATTTCCACTAAAAGACGAATCTCACCTTACCGTACTACGTGATACATCAAATAAGGAAAAGCGACAGGACGAAATAATGAAAAGTTATGACGTTGCTGTATTCCTTGGTGACAACCTGAATGACTTCCGTCGTAAATATTATATTAAAGGGGATATTGAAGGACGCATTGCTAAAATGGAAGAAGATCGTGATATGTATGGTATGAAGTATGTGCTATTCCCCAACCCAACTGATGGACAGTGGTTAGCCGCTATCTTTGGGCAATCTGAGCCGTCGGCTAGTGATAAAAATCGATTAATATTAAAGAAAGCAGCATCTAAGACTGCTTGGGATAACAAGTAAGATAAAAGTACTGCGGAAATGCAGGCGTACTGATTTTCAGGTGCAACTAGGCTGCTAACGAGTAGAATGGTTCTGTCGCAAATCTAGTTAGAGGCGTGACAGACCCACTCTACAGACACAATTATACTGCGAGTGCGTAGAATCGTTCAAAGGCCGTCTGGCCTTCAATATCTATCTGATCTTGTTTCAACATAGTCCACACTTCCCGCTTATGCAGTTCGAAAACACCCGGGATACAGCAAGCGCTAAGTAATCATTACCTTAAAAAAGCAGGATTGTTTTCACTAAGAGATGGATGGATTGCTGTTCAATACCCAAATCAGAAAATATAGATTAGGCGTTCTGAATGAACCGCCCTGTGCGGATCCGCATACAGGGTGGTGTGGGGGCTGGAGGGTAAATACCTCCGGCTACCCGATTAGAAGCCAGTTAAGACTTCCACTGTTCTGTCAACTTTTCAAAATCTAGATCAACCCTCTCACTTTTCCAAAGTTTAAAGTAAGGAATATTAAAAGATGAAGGCGGCAGCTCAGTCTTATCAATCTTAACAAGAGAAGGTAAAATTCTTCAAACATTGTCCGAGCCGCTTATGTAAACTCCCCGCTGTCAACAACAAAATGGGTGGTCGATGAATTAATGCGTGCTTATGTACGAGTTCTGACAGGGTAGCGAACCCAGACTCTGTGATATTTACGCGGACCAGTAAACAATTCTATTTTACGAGCTTGATGCTCTTTGCGGCTCACTGCTTGTACTGGTTGATTTTCATCTTCGATTTAGCATTTTATTATTTGAACACATTAACAATCTAATATTATTTTCGCCTTGTACTCAGTGCCTTGGGTTAGCATTACAAAAGCGGTTCTTACAGTTTTATTCGCCAAGGCCACGGCAGCGCATTTTATGCCTAGTCTGGCGACTAAGGGGTAGACAGGGAATTAGTAAATTATCCTACGTTAATGATTTAAAATGTAAAATACCTGACACTTTATTTTCAATCTCCCTCCCTAAAATTTAGCGTGTCGTTACCGTTAGGCTTGCGAGCGATGGATATTCTTTCTCTACATTAATATTATTCCCACCCTTGTGACCAATCACTAAATGCACTGTAGGGCTCTGCAGTTTAACTGAAATTGCGATTTTCATGTTACGGTTATTCTGCAAGTAACCGACCGCCGCATTTAGTTCTGGAACATACTGAGCCACACCCACCGAAACCCCACCTTCCGTTGTTTTGTCAATAACGGTATGGGATTGCAGCAGTAGTTGATTGAGTTTCTTAATTGTCGTTTCCATTGTTAAATCCTTTATTTTTACATTAACGAAAATACTCTTTAAATATCATCAGAGATGACAAGAGTATTGAATCATATAGGATGTCCGTCTAATTCATTACAGTGTTTCGCCATACCTTGACTTTTACCCCCTAAGAAACGGCACAGTAGAAAGGCCGTTATTGAGTAGCCAGTTTTTGACCTCTTCTTCGGTTAAGTGAGGCTCTACAATAGCCCAACGGAAGCCTTGTTTAGACCACTTACCGCCAGCACCTTTAAATTCAACCTCGTCAACATAAACAACCACGATTTCGGGTTCTGTCGCAAAGTTTTA
>NZ_CAWNBB010000033.1:0-132577 GCF_963872585.1 Vibrio sp. 10N.222.47.A9
TAGAGCAGATGCGAGATTCGAAGAGCTTGAGAGCAGAAAGAGACTAGAAGAAGGAAGATGACATGGAAGACACCACTTACAAAATGCTTTATGACGCACCAATAGGCAAGATGATCATTGTGAGTAATGGTGTGTCGCTTATTGAAATTGACCATGTAAATCATGAAGAGCTAATGACTAGCAATCCAGATGACCTTTGCCAACGGGCGGCGAAACAGTTAGATGAGTACTTTGCAGGAAAACGTACAAGCTTTGATTTACCACTGCTGCCAAAGGGGACTGATTTTCAACGCAAGGCATGGACAGCTTTAACAACCATTCCTTATGGCGAAACCATCAGTTACGGTGAGCAAGCAAAGAGAATGGACAACCCAAAAGCCGTAAGAGCTGTGGGTGGCGCAAATGGCAAGAATCCATTTAGTATTGTTGTTCCCTGCCATAGGGTCATCGGCGCGAATGGAACATTAACCGGCTACACCGGCGGCATGAACCGCAAAGAGTGGTTGTTGGATTTCGAGCTAAAAATGGTAAACAACGAGCTAAAAATCTCAAACAAACAGATAGCCGAATAAACCAAGATACGTGTTTAAGTGCTCTTTAAATCTTCGCGACAGCCCTTTAAATCTTCGCAACAGCCATAGCGGAACGTTGTTTTTTCGCCACCCATAACCCGCCAACGATAAGAACAAAAAACAGAATATGCAGCCATAACTTTGGCCCGACATCGGTGTTCAGTGCAGATAACGTACTGATAGACGGTAACTGTTTTGTCGTCACGAGTTTCACTACCCATTCATTGGCTGGCGTTGCAATAAGCGTGGTTATCCAACCCAATACAGCGATTTGGATGAGGTTAACGGAAAACGATGAATTGAAGATAAAAATAAGATTCGAAAGAAAGGCATAACACAATGAAACGCCAACATGCACAACCCACGACAACACCAGTGCACTCGTTGGATCATAACCACCCAACGTCACGTACGCAGCAGCGTGTCGAGATGTCAGTGTCGACATACCAAACAAAGGCTGAATCAAGATAAAGGCAATACTAGCCATCAAGCCGACAAAAAATGTCATGATAAGCGTCTTTTTATTCATATTTTTAACTTCCATTAGAGAAATAGAACAACTTGAATAGAAAAACACTCCAAGTGTTCATCGTATTTATCTTCATCAAATTAAATTAAATTAAATTAAATTAAATTAACAGCTGAACGATCGTTCAATTACTGAAAAGTTAGCACTAACAAAATAGATGTGCAAGGTTTTGTTTATTTGATAAACAATGAGGAAATGAATCCATTTCGCTTCGATGCTTATGCTCATGCTCATGCTCATGCTTAGAATCAGGCTCAAACTCATCAAGAGCGGATGTCGGCCATATTGGCTATAAAATAGAAGCAGGATGAAAGATAGGTAGACAGGTAAACAGATAGACACTGGTTTTACTGGCTTGACATTGAGGACAGAAAAATCACAAAAAAAAACGGCCACACTCGCGTGCAGCCCGTTCTCGTATTCGATGAAAAGTAAGTAGCTATTTATCTAAAAAACATCTACTTAACTTAAACAGTCACTGCTTATCTTAAACAGTACTACTTAACTAAAATATCACCTGACATTTCAGCTGGAATTGCGATACCAGACAGAGAAAGCATCGTTGGTGCTAAGTCAGACAGCTTGCCGCCTTCTTTGAACTCAACGTCTTTGCTGCCCACATAGATAAGTGGAACTGGTAAGTTAGTGTGCGCCGTGTGGATGCCGCCCGTTTCTGGGTTTACCATCATTTCCGCGTTACCGTGGTCAGCGGTGATAAGCAGTTGGCCATCGGCTTCTTTGATTGCTTCAACCACTTTACCAAGGCATTCGTCTAACGACTCTACCGCTTTAACCGCTGCATCGTAAACGCCAGTGTGGCCAACCATGTCACAGTTAGGGAAGTTACAAACGATAGCGTCGTATTTACCGCCTTTGATTGCTGCAACAAGCTTTTCAGTTAGCTCTGGTGCGCTCATTTCTGGCTGTAGGTCGTACGTTGCTACTTTTGGAGAAGCAACAAGCTGACGCTCTTCGCCTTCAAACTCGTCTTCTTTACCGCCGTTGAAGAAGAACGTCACATGCGCGTATTTCTCTGTTTCAGAGATACGTAGCTGCGTTTTGCCTTCTTTCGATAGCCATTCACCGTAAGTGTTCTCTAGAGAAGCCGGTGGGAATGCACATAGAAGTGGGATGTCTGCTGCGTATTGAGTCAGCATCACGAAATCGATCGCTGGGAATACGTTACGCTCAAAACCGTCGAAGTTAGGCACGAACGCACGTGTGATTTCACGAGCACGGTCGGCACGGTAGTTCATGAAGATAACCGCATCGCCATCAACGATAGCTGCTGATTCTTCGCCTTCCGCTTTGATTTCAGTCGCTTTCACGAACTCATCGTTTTCATCACGAGCGTAAGCCGCTTCTAAGCCAGCAACCGCTGTATCAAACGTGAATTCACCTTTCGCTTCAGTAAGAAGGTCATAAGATTCTTGAACGCGATCCCAGTTGTTATCACGGTCCATTGCGTAGTAGCGACCAATAAGCGAAGCCACACGGCCTTTGCCCAGTTTAGCGAACAACTCTTGGAAACGCGCTAATGTGTTTTCTGCGCTGCGTGGCGGTGTATCACGACCGTCTAGGAATGCGTGTAGGTAGATTTTCTCTGCACCACGCTCTGCTGCCATTTCAACAGCTGCGTAGATGTGATCTTCATGAGAGTGAACGCCACCTGGAGACATAAGGCCCATGATGTGCACGGCTTTGTCTGCTTTAACCGCTTTATCAACAGCATTCACTAGCGCTTCAGTTTGACCGAATTCGCCGTCTGCGATTGATTTAGTAATGCGCGTTAGATCTTGGTATACCACTCGACCCGCACCAATGTTGGTGTGACCCACTTCTGAGTTACCCATTTGACCATCTGGTAGGCCAACATCTAAGCCAGAAGCCGAGATTAGCGTGTTAGGTTGGTTAGCAATAAGACCGTCTAATACTGGAGTATTAGCGTTCGCGATAGCGTTGTCTTGGTTGTCTTCACGGTAACCGTAACCGTCAAGGATCACTAGAGCCATTGGCTTCTTAGCTGACATAGGACTGACCTCGTTCAATTCAAAATAAATCGGTATAAAAACAAATTAGCGTAATTTTACTACAGTTTACAGTCAAAACTGTAGTGGAAGATCAAGAAAGGGCGCAGGTAGGAGGATCGAATATGAAAAAGAACGTCATTTTGTGTTTAAGGCACCTACAAAGCCTAAGCAATAATACTAGCCAAAACATCGTAGCCACCATTCTGAATTAACATTCAATTACATACTAAAATCGAATATCACATTCAAAATGCACAGAATAAAACATACTCAACCAAGTGTACATATTGATGGTTTTAGCGTAAGATGCACGCATTCAAAATTCATACAAAACATTGGCTAGAGTTCATCATGTTATTAGAGCTATCATTTGTTGGTTTCTTTTCCTTTTCCTCACTCTTTTTGATGCGAAAAGTGGCAAAATCCATTGGCTTAGTGGATAAACCAAATGAAAGAAAACTGCACAGTGGCGCGATCCCATTGGTGGGGGGGATAGCGATCAGCTTAACCATTAGCCAGTTCATCGTTACCCACCCAGACGTTATCCCACATAGCCCACTCTTTTTAGCTTCTGTCATTACGCTGATTATTATCGGGGCGCTTGATGACAATTTCGACATTAGCTTTAAAATACGACTGGTAGTGCAAGCGATTCTCTCCATCTGCATGATGTATTTCGCCGATATTCGATTAGAGAACATTGGCAACCTATTTGGTACTGGCGACCTGCATTTAGGGTTTCTTAGCCCTGTAGTGACGATACTTGCTGTGATTGGCGCGATTAACGCGTTTAATATGGTCGATGGTATTGATGGCTTATTAGGTGGGCTTGCTATTGTGACCTTTGGTGGTATCGCCATTTTACTTCAAGTCGACAGCCAGCACGGCTTAGCGTATTTATGCGTGGTGTTCATTGTCGCAACCGTTCCTTATATCATGATGAACCTTGGTATTCTTGGGCGAGAGCGTAAAGTCTTTATGGGCGACGCTGGTAGCATGATGATTGGCTTTACCGTGATTTGGTTACTGCTCGGTGCCAGCCAAGACCCATTAGAAACCATGATGCGACCAATTACGGCATTGTGGCTAATTGCTGTGCCGCTGATGGATATGGCTGCCATCATGTTCAGACGTGTACGCCGCGGTGACTCCCCTTTCAAGCCCGACAGAGAACACCTACACCATATTTTCCAGCGCCTTGGTTTTACGTCACGACAAACTCTGGCCATCATTTGTTTGATCGCAGGTAGCTTTGCAGGGTTCGGTATCTACGGAGAATTCCTAGAGATTGCTGAATCGACCATGTTCATCCTGTTTATGTTGTGTTTTGCTTCATACACTGTGGCCATGAGCTATGTTTGGCGTATCACAAGCTGGATTAGAAGTTGGCGTAACCTTCCAGAAAAAGTGTACTAGTGATTAGAAATGTATTAATGGCTTAGGTTTTAAAGAGAAGATGATTAAGAGCAAAAGCGCTTACATATAAAGCCTCTCAAGCTAAACGCAAAAAGGGCCCAACCTCATATTGAGATTGGGCCCTTTTTATATGCTTGTCTTAGTTTGAGCTATTGTGACTGCTTTAGCTCTCTAACTCTCTAACTCTCTAATTTAACCAGCTAAGCACTGCGATAGTAGACCTGTCCGTTAACGACACATCAAACTATTTCGCTTCTAGCTTCTTCCACTTTCTTACTATCTTCGCCATCTTAAAAGAGTGCGTCATCGCGTAAGTGTGGAATAAGAAACACGCCACGATGGTGTAGAACATAATGAACTCTGGCACTTGGAAGTATTCGCCCAATAGGCCCAGCGTTGAGTACACCAATTGCACCAAGCAAATCACCACTAAAGATTCACGAGGTGTAAAACCGATACGTTGCATAATGTGGTGAAAGTGCTCGCGATCAGGGTGGAACGGAGAATGCCCTTTGCGAATCCGGCGGATCATAATGGCCATCATATCAATCAAAGGCACTGCGATTAACCACAAGGCGGTGACAGGCCGGATGACATAAGGCCCCTCTTCAGATTGCGTTCCACCAATTAAAACCCAGATGACAATGAAGCCGATCATCATACTACCGGCATCACCCATAAACACTTTACGCAGTTTGCCAAAATACCCTAAATTGAACAGAACAAAGGGTAATAAGATCACCACCATCACTGCCATAAAAAAGGTATAAAACTCGAGTTCATAGGCGAAGAACACCACACCTAACGATGCAAATACCACCATGCTTAAGCCACCCAGTAGCCCATCAATGCCATCGACCATGTTAAAGGCGTTAATAGCACCGATCACAGCGATGACAGTAACGATGCTATCAACCACGATAGGGAAATCCAGCACACCCAATCCGAACACATTACCGACATGAGAGAGGGTTAACCCCGTATAGTTCATGATGATCAAAGCTAAGATAGCTTGCACGCCCATTCTGAGCTTAAAACTGATATCAAAGCGGTCGTCGGCGACCCCAATCAATACCAGTACCGTTAAGCACGCCGCCGCTACCTCAACCCTCTTGAACTCAGCGGCATTCACGTAAAGGAAGTACAACACGGTAATGCAGAGAGAGATCCCGCCCACCAAAGGAACCACACCTTCATGATGTTTTCTGGCATTCGGTTTATCGACCAAGCCAATGACATAGCCTACTTTACGCATACAGTACAATACCGAAAAGGAGAGAAAAAAGAACATAGAGAGTTCGATAAGATATTCAAACAGTGGCATCGGTTTAAGCCTTGGAGATTGTTAGAAAAAGGTGATTCCATGGAACAATGAAGCGACAGCAATAAAGATAAAAACTATCGCGATTGATCGAACTTATATGCGCTACACCTTTTCAGTAGCGGTTTGATCCATTTCTGCTTTGCTGCCTTTCAGATAGACATTTTTATAACAGTAGTTCGTCGCTTCGATATAGCCATCGACGCTACCACAATCAAAACGCTTACCTTTAAACTTGTACGCAATCACACAACCATTTTTGGCTTGCTCTAAAAGCGCATCCGTAATTTGGATTTCGCCGCCTTTACCCGGCTGCGTTTCTTCCAAAATATCGAAGATATCTGGAGTTAGAATGTAACGACCAATAATCGCTAAGCTACTTGGCGCAGTACCTTGCTCTGGCTTCTCGACCATATCGGTAATGCGAATCAGATCATCACTTAAGTGCTCACCGGCAATCACACCGTACTTGTGCGTTTCAGATTCTGGTACTTCTTCTACCGCGACAATAGAGCAGCGGAACTGACGATACAAAGCGGCCATTTGAGCTAACACGCCTTTATCATCATTAATGCAAAGGTCGTCAGCCAGAACAACCGCAAATGGGTTATCACCGACCAGTTCTTTGCCTGTTAAAATAGCATGCCCTAGACCTTTCATTTCGCGTTGGCGAATAAACGTATACTGAGCTGAATCAATCAAAGAACGTATATCATCGAGTAAAGACTCTTTGTTAGTGCCTTGAATTTGGTGCTCAAGCTCGTAGTTCTTATCAAAGTGATCCATTAACGAGCTTTTACCGCGGCCAGTAACAACGGCCATGCTGGTCATGCCCGCTTGAATCGCCTCGTCAACGCCATATTCAATAAGCGGCTTGTTAACGATAGGCATCATTTCTTTTGGCATGGATTTAGTTGCAGGTAAAAAGCGCGTACCATAACCGGCTGCGGGGAATAAGCAGTGTTTAATCATTGTTTTATTTCTTAGGTTTTATTGACTGACGTATATATAAAATATTGCGGGTGATATTGAGGCATTTTCGCCCCAAATAGAGCCTCGAACTAAGCTAAGCTGAGGCACAATAATTATTAGAGTTTTGAGGTTTGCTGAAATATGAACGGCTCAAAGTAATGCACATTTGAAGCGTTACTGGAAAGCGCAGAACTAATCGCTGCCGAATAGATCTCGGGTATAGACCTTATCCGCGACATCTTTCAGTTCTTCGACCATACGGTTAGAAACAATCACATCCGACATCACTTTAAACTCGGCAAGATCTTCAATCACAGCGGAATGGAAGAACTCTCTTTCTTCCAGTACAGGTTCATACACCACCACTTCAATGCCTTTGGCTTTAAGACGCTTCATGATGCCTTGGATTGAGGATGCACGGAAATTGTCGGAGCCTGATTTCATGATCAAACGATAAATACCCACGCGCTGCGGGTTGCGTTTGATTATGGAATCAGCAACGAAGTTTTTGCGAGTAGTATTGGCATCAACAATCGCGCCAATGATGCTGTTTGGCACATCCGCGTAGTTAGCACGCAGTTGCTTGGTATCTTTTGGTAAGCAGTAGCCACCGTAACCAAATGACGGGTTGTTGTAGTGCGAACCGATACGAGGGTCTAAGCCGACACCTTCAATGATTTGACGGGCGTCTAAACCATGAGATTCAGCGTAAGAGTCCAACTCATTAAAGTAGGCAACGCGCATCGCTAGATAAGTATTCGAGAACAGCTTAACCGCTTCCGCTTCTGTTGAATCCGTAAATAAGACTTCAATATCTTTTTTAATTGCCCCCTCAACAAGAAGGTTCGCAAACACTTCCGCACGTTCACTACGCTCACCAACGATAATACGAGATGGGTGCAGGTTATCGTATAACGCTTTGCCTTCACGTAAGAACTCTGGCGAGAACATAAGGTTTTCACATTCAAGTTCCTTTTTAATGCGCGCGGTATAACCTACAGGAACGGTCGATTTAATCACCATCACTGCATTGGGGTTAATCGTCATCACATCTTTAATGACCGCTTCAACTGATGAGGTATTAAAATAGTTAGTTTCAACATCGTAATCTGTAGGTGTTGCGATGATGACATATTCAGCATCTCGATACGCAGTTTCAATATCTAAGGTTGCGGTGAAGTTGAGGGGTTTGCTGGTAAGAAAATTTGTGATTTCAGTATCAACAATAGGTGATATTTTATTGTTTAATTGAGTGATTTTCGCCTCTACAACATCTACAGCAATAACTTCGTGATTCTGCGCTAACAGTATGCCATTTGACAAACCAACATAACCAGTCCCTACAATAGCAACTTTCATTTTTTCTTCCTATAATTAACTTAGAATGAACGAATATACTTCATCCGTAGCTTATTGAATTTTGACAGGTATACCCCACTAAATAGGATTCAAATATATGACCACCAACACGTGAGTTAAAAAGTGACTACCATAATCGCCGCTATTCCTAGAAACAAATATAGTAATTCAAATCTCGCGTTTTTTATTTCCATAAACTCCCCCATTCAATTTCAAAATGCCTAGAGCTAAACTTTTCAAAACCACTACCAGGAGTGAGTGTTATTTCTCCAAAATAGACGTCACCATCTACAAGGTATAAGTCAACTCTAGCGTAGCTCATTTCTCCGCAGAGTTTAATTGCGAGCTCAGCCATAAAATCGAGCTCTTTCTTAGCTGGAAGACAATACTTTCCATTAGGTCGTAAAACTTGTAGGTCTAGAAGGTTCAAGTTTGAATCATAGTAGTTGCGGTGATGATCTTCATACCGACCAAAATCTACCTGTAAAAACCACCTCGGTGAACCATCATTAGTAAATACATGGAACTTGAAATCATGGGGTACACTCGATAGATTACCGAGCCTTTGTTCTATAATTACCTTTCTGTCATAACTAGAATATTGCACTTCACCGTACAATTCTCCTGCATATGATGAGCAGAGAGCTGACTTGAATTTTGAAACAATCTCAATATTTGATTTTTTTGAGGGCAAAAATTCAATATGGTCTAGACCACTACCATGATTTGTTTTTATAACGGCTGGTACTTCTAAATCAGGGATAGAGTCAAACTCGTCGCCATCAACTGACCATAGCAGTGGAATTAAGTATTCACTCCCAATAGTTCTTTTAACGTAGTCCCTGACTGCAAACTTATCTGACAACATTGCATAATGAGTAATATCACTCAACTTACGAGCTTGTATTTTTTCACTAAATAATTTAGGTGTACTAAATGAGAGAAAAAATTTGTGTTTAAATAAAAACATCAAACGAATTCTGGATGACAGTGGTAGCGATTTTATTATAAATTTTAATATATTTTTAAAATACATGTAACTCACCTAAGGTTCTTGTAAGCTATTTTCAAAATAGAAGGAGGAAGTAAATATGTAAAAAACTTAGACAATATTTTAATTATATTCAGCATGGAAACCCTGTTCATTGATTTCATGTGACAAAACCTCAAAAAAAGTTCATTAACCCCTTTCCGATAACCATTTCTCCTAAATAATGTGGCGTTAGAGATTCTAAAATCTAAAACGACATCATCTAAATTAGCAAATATGAAACCTTCTCTGAGCAACTCAACCCAAAAACACATATCTTCAGTTAATATATTATCTGTTGGGTATCGAAAACCTTTTTCAAATAAACAGATATCAAATATTACAGTTGGGTGGATGAGAGGGCACCGTGAGATACTATAATCTACTATTTCACTATGTTTTAAGGGTACTTTCTTGCATTCTAACGCCATATCATTGCCAAATTCTCTACAGTATGCACCTGATAGAGAGACTTCAGGATTATTTTTCATGAAGCTGACTTGCTTGGATAATCGTTCCACTCTAGAAATGTCATCACTATCCATTCTAGCGATATATTTAAAGTAATTTCTATCAACTACAATGTCAATTAATTCATTTAGCGCATGAGCAAGCCCCATATTTGAATCTGAGAATATAACTTGAACATAATCATTGTTAGAAACATCCCTTAAAAACATTTCCATCTCACTTTTAACGGGGCCATCTACATATATATAAACTTCAAACTTATGATAACTTTGATTTAAAATACTATCGATAGACTCTTTAAAATCGATGAGAGAATCATTAATATATACACTCATGATTACAGCTACATAGTCATCTTGAATCACTTGATGTACCCTCTTAAAAATAAATTAAATTTTCTTCCAAAACAAATTGAGACCAATCTTAGCAGGTCTTTTAAGGAGTGGGATTTTACAAGATTTCGATACTGATACATGATTGCGGACTTAATATTATTGTTTAATAGACACCTATGGCTATAGTTTCTATTTATCCAATATACATGCTCATCTAATTCGCATTGAGTAAACTCATTATAGTCCTCAGCATAAATAGAATGAATTAATGCAAACGCATCATCGTTTTTAGTATTAGATTTGGATACACTACTTTCTGAAAGGTAGTAATGATATAAGGTCAAAGGTTTATCTAAATAGCGAAACTTATAATCATTTTTTGCTAGCCTTAACCAGAGCTCATAGTCTTGAAGTGCAGGCATATCTTCATTAAACATACCAACAGAAATCATCGAGCTTTTCCTTAAAATTACCATCGGTGTTCCACCAATGCAATTTGAAATCAGAAGGTCTTTATATTTAAATTCACTTTTTGGTGATGACTCATAATTGATTTTATAGCTGTCAAAAACAATCCTAGCCTTGTGATAAAAGATATCAATCTCAGGAGAATCAGAGATAGCAGCTTCGATCACTTCAATTTTATCATGAGTGAATAAATCATCATCATCCAAAAAAGCAATGAAATCACCGGTTGCCCTTTTAATTCCCAAGTTCCTTGAGTAATTTCCACCTTTAGGAACTTCATTCCGAATTAAATGGCAAGAGATCTTATCTTCTAGCCCTTGAAATATAGAGCTTTCAACTTTCGGATAGGACCCATCATCAACAATTACAACTTCAAAGCCAAGTGAGGTCTGATAACTCAATTCATCAATAGTCTTTTTTAGTAACTTTGGCCTATTGTGTGTTGGAATGACAATTGATATCACGAGATTTACCTTTAATAATGAATATAGAGAGAATAAGAATTAAAGAGGTACAGAAAAAATCATATGAGCTGCCAATAGAGCCGCCGACTTGATACCTCATGACATAGTACATTGCATAACCTGCTATCAGCTTTAAACTTAGATTACTTGAAGAAAAACCATGAACGACCTCGCGTAAAGTAGTAATCATAAAGTAAGAAGAAATAATGATACCTAACAAACCAATTGATAGACCAGACTCCAGAATAAAATTATGAGGAACATAGCCCAGTAGTCCGACCGACGATTCCGCTCCATACCCAAACGGAGAGTCCATTATGAGGTCAAGAGCTTGCTTCCAAGTAATAATCCTAGGTTCATCCGAAATAATGTCAGGAAAATTCTCTACTCGACTACGGAGATGATATGGCAGCGAAGAAATCAGCAGATCAAAATAAAGAATAATCGAGTATATCAAGACGGATATAATAGAGAACCCAAGAAATAGGTTGTTTTTAATAAAACCAACGGATAAATATACGAAAAAGATTAACATTGGGAATATCAATGGGCTCCGACCATATAATGATAATAGAGATAGAAAACAAACTGTGGAAAAACCCAATATAACTAATTTAGTAGTATATTTAACTTTAGAAAATAAAATGATAAAGCATGACAATAAGGTACAAGATATCGGATGCCCCACTTGTAAATAATTTATCTTAGTCATATCTACCAAGTTGACACTGTATAAAACAGCGACTATTGCCCCCCATGCCACATTAGCCCATATATAATACTTTATACTTGAATAATTAAATAATATAGCAACAAGTGGAAATACCAGCATAATATTTAGATACTTTGACAAGTAAAAAAAATCAAAGTACTGACTGTTAAATACCCCAGAAAATATAACCAAAGTATAGAAAAAAATTAATGCACATAGGTAAGTTTTTACTTTCTTAATATACCCATATTTACTATCACTAATGAAAAATAGCATTAATAAAAAAAGCAAAGGCACAAGATTTAAATATTCTGACTGGATGTATAACTTAATAGTCGGTAAGTTAAGCAAGAAGGCGCATATAATGCCTACTAATGGGCCTATAGAAAATTTCAATGAAGTGGACATAATTATGGTTTGACTCAATTATATTATAGTTTCTTCTCTGCTGATTTGACTAATTCAACCCAATTACGAGACCACTTTTTTATTGAAAATCCAAGTTCAACAGTTGACTTGGCATTTTCAGATATTACTTTAAAATCTTTATCACTAATCGACTCTAAATAGTTGAGAGAATCAAGATAACTAGATTCATCAGGTTTAATTAAAAATCCATTATACTCATTAACAAGAATATTAGTTATTCCTCCTACGTGAGAAGCAACGACTACACACCCAACCGACATAGCTTCCAATAGGCTTAAACTTGTCCCTTCAGAACCTAGGGAAGGAACTAATGCAAAAGAAAAATTAGAATGAACACTTTGAGATTCTGTTTGGTGAAACCTAGTAATAGAGATATTTCCCGGGTATTTATCCCTTAGGTCTTCTATAATATGCTTATCTTCACCATCACCAGCGAACGTAAATTCCAATGTCCCCCCACCGGCAAGATATTTATCAATGACACGTGCGATCAGACCTATACCTCTACGCTCAACGAAACGCCGAGCAATGATCACTCGTTTATTTCTAGGCACCTCTTCGTTCGTGACTCTACTAAAATTCGGAATTACGCTAATTCGATTTTCGTTATGAGAACCATATGTCTTAATCCAATTATAATAATTATAATCCACACAACATAATATATCACCGATACTAGCAATCCTTCTTGCATTAAATCTTTGCAGAAATTTATATATTGGAATCAATAACAAGTTATTAAATATTTTCCTTTTTCCTTCAAAAGCCTCGATATCGTAAGCAATTCCATGTTGGATATTTATTGTTACATAGTTTGGAAGCTTAAATGCAAACTTATCAGTTCCGTAGATAACGATTGTACTAGCTCGGTCATAGTTACTAGCTATATACCCTCTGACGCCTTTTTTATCTGTTTTCCCTGTGCCTATCACTTTTATTGACTGAACTTCAACTTGGAATTCACTGTCAGAGAATTGAATAATCTCACACGAATAATTCCCGCTGTGAACTAAGTTCTTTGCCAACTCTTCTAGATATGTTTGTACTCCACCGATAGTAAAACTGTTTCTATCCTGATTCAGGATATTGTTAATAAATATAACAACTTTTATTTTATTCATTTTTCGATACTCTTAACATAACTACTTAGCGTTCGGGATTTGATTACTAATTTAAAACATAATTCTTTGATTTTTCTAAGCATCGACCCAAGTCTGCTTGGTTCCTGCCAGTGGCTAAACATAGCATCTAGCGTTGACAAGTTGTTTAACCGGAGCAAGTAACCATTCATAAGATGCATCCTTGAAAGTTCGACATCTTCTTTTTGATTCCAAAATAGCGATTCATTATACTTTATTGACACACCCACATTTTTTTTAAAAACATTTACACCACCCGGCATATAGAGATGTTTAGACCAATAACTCTCGGGGCATATCTTGTTTACATCATATGGATTATCCATCTCGGCTTTGTTCTCTAGCCAATAGGGTAAGTTACGATTTTTGAATACCTGCGGGAGTGACAAAACATCATAGTCGCCGCCATATTCATTAAATCCTGAAAACCAATTATCTGAAAGAATGTACCTATCGTGTAGTATACAAATATTGTTATATTTTGCAGACTCAACTATTATGTTCTTCTTCCTAGTAATCCAACCTAAATCATCTTTCTCATTGAAATTTATTAGCTTTACATAATCATTACTATAATTTTCTATTTCACCCACATTGCCGCATATAATAACTTCACACTTCGGTATCTCTTGAGATTTAATGCTTTCTATGATTTTGGCAATATAATCTTTTCTTTTACCTGCGGTTATGATGCCAAAAGTCCAATTATCAACGGAGCAGTCAGAGTAATGACAATTTTTCACCAACTGAATGTTACCTTTATTATATGCAGATATGTGGAAAAATCTCTGTATTAGTATTCTTAAAAAGATATCTTTTGATAAATCATGATGACCAGTTATTAAATTCACTTCACCTTGATACGCTATTTTATTTGAAATCTCACGTATTATAACTGGTGCATAACTTAACTCATTTTTTTCTAAGTAAATATTAACAGAATCAACATCTTCAAATTCTTTATAATTGGTCATTCTAATTAAATTAGATAATCTCTGAGAGATCTCATATTCCCGACCACGAGATTTATATAAAAGTTTCATTAGAAATAACCTTAAGACATATTGAGTAGTAAAAAATTGCTCCAAAAAAGTAAACTAAAGAGGTTAGCATCAATACTTCAGGAAATATTAGAGATAATTGATTACCAAGTAAATAAATAGAAAAAAAGGCAATAGCCATGATTAAGCTAGTATTTTTCATAAATTTAAAATATTTTCCTAAAGAAAGAAGTATAGTTCCCGAAAGATTTTGTAACCCAACTCCAATTGAAAAAAACCAAAAAGCTACGATATACTCGAAGCTCAATTGATATCTGTTTCCGGTCCAATTTTTGAATATTTCGTCGCCCAATATAGAAAGAGCTGTTGATATTAGTATAGATATTAACACACAGAAGCAAGATAGCTTTAAAAAAGATACTTTTGCATTTTCATTTTTTGAAGAAATTTCTCTTGTTAGCCGATGTATAAATGTTTCACTTACGACTTTAGAAACTAAAGTGCAGCCTAAAAATATCTTCATCCAAAGTGAAAAAGTCACCAAGTCTCTTTCTAAAAAAAAAATGGGGATCAGTATGTAAGATGCATTATAGATAAAAGACTCACACAATGAAAAAATCATATAATTTGTAGCCTTTGACGCGTATCTTTTTTTTATCTCATTAACGTTTATCCATAATTTTTTCACACTATAATCTATAAAAAAACCTTTTACCTCTGACACCTTGAGAAAAACAATTATGACCGAGATCATTCCGCTAATAAACATAAATATCGATGTGAGAATAAAACTGCTATCGTAGAAAAGAATGAAGATAGAAGAGTAAAAAAATACTGATTTAATTAATTCTATTTTTTGACAAAAAAGATATTTTTCTGATGCCAAGAGCGGTATTTTTAAATTATTGAAACCTACCGTTATAGATAACGTAGCACTGAAAAGGAATATTGAAATTGCACTCAAGCTGTAGGATCCATTATGATAATATTTATACATAATCAAAGAAGTAAATATTAACAATGTAACAAACATTATCATTAATGAAGCTATGGATAAAAGAGAGACTTCTGAACCAATATCATCTCCATCCAAGAACATTTTTCTAAGTCTAGCATACGCTGGCTTACTAATACCAAAATCAAAAAATACTAGATAGCTTGCTAACCCAGAAATGAGAAGGATAAATGACAAATCAGACTCATCTAAAGTTCGGATGAACACTGCAGGTTGAATAAAACCAAATACAATGCCAAATAGTACGGTGAAAGATTTAAGAAATAAAAGTTTGGATTCAGAACTGGATATATTTTTACTATTCATTTTAATATCATGTACCAGAAGTTCTCTGATCTTAGTTATAGATCTGATTAAAAATTAGTTGCTCGCTCTGCAACTTCCAGTGATAAAAATAGCTTCAAATCACTTGGAATCCCCAACCCATACATTCCATCAGTTTCTTTACCTATATTGTAAACACCAATTTTCTTATTGGCTTGAGCCATGTAAGTGTAAACTGGAGCAACATAAAATTCACCGCCACTGCGGATATTATTCTGAACCATATAGTCAGCATATTTACAAAAGTCGGCCCCGTTAGAAAAGTTATAAATTCCAACAGTTGCTTCATCAGACACAACCACTTTTTCGACCACTTCTGTTACATAACCTAAATCAGAAACTTTAGCATATGACCATTTAGAATCATCTGCTTTCATTGTTAGCATACTGCCGAATAAGCAACGTCTTTCCATATCATTGAGATACTCATTGATATTAACATCAACCCACTGATCGCTATTAGCAATCATCAATTGGTCATTATTTTCAAAATATTTACGCGCTTTTAGTACAGTAATTGCTGCACCTTCAGTAATACCGTCAATGGCAACGATTTCAAAATTTTCGCAAGATTTAGAGAAGATTTGATTCAAATCATATTTTTCAATGTGTTCACTCTGACAAACAAATATGAAGCGATGTTCACAATTTGGTTTAAGGTTATTTACAACAACCTCAATCATGTGCTTTCCATTGACATCAATAAGTGGTTTTGGAAGCTCATACCCTTCTTTTGCAAAGCGACTACCACGACCAGCCATAGGGACAACTATATTTAACATTTATTTCTCCAAATACTTATCATTAAGTGCACCGGGTAATTTTACTACCGTTGTCACTGTGTCTTCTAAAGCCTCAAAATCAGTATATTCACCGGGGTTAATGCGTAAAATATCGCCTGCATTGAGAACTATATTTTTCATTTTAGCTTTCCCCGTAACAATCATTGTTATTTCAGTGGCAATTTTATGGCAATGGCTTGCTTCTTTATCGCCTTTCTTAAATTTCTGAATCGCAACTTCTACATCTGTAGTTTTGAATAATGTAGGTTCAAAACCGCCCACAAACCAACCGCGAACAAAGTCATTAATATTATGTTTATCCATCATTATTCTCATAAAGGTAAGCTTTCATTTCTTCCATTTGTAATTTTTTGTTCCACTTAATAACATCAGTGCCAACAATTTTTTTTCCATCAATAATTAATTCAAATTCGATAATGGAGTAGAAATTTTCAGTTTGATATATGTTCAGTGCTGTAAAACACATATTTGTCGTTGAGTCAAAAATACCTTGAATGTACTCCTGAACTACGGAAGCCCCCTTAAACTGACCTGCGGGGTCAATAAGCAAGAAGTCATCTGAAAAAAGTGGGGTTATCATATCTATAGATTTACTATTAAAGGCTACAACATACTCTTTGGTCCTACGCAATATCTCAGAATGTTCTCTTCCAATATTGTCTATAACTTTTTGCTCATAGTTATTTAATTCATGCTCATCAGTAACATGGAAATAGCAAGATTTATCAATATCGATAGCTTTTACTTTACCTTCATTTAGAATTATTTCATTTAATGTTGGGGAAATAAAAAAACTCTCATTCGTTTTTACATCTTTACGTATCATTGCTTTAGCTGAATCAATGAACAATCTTGCAGACTTAAAATAATACAGACCAGCTACAGCTTTGTTACTAATTGGCATTTTTTCAGCAGCTTGTGTGACAAATCCATTCCTATCAACTTTTACAAACGACCATTTAGGATGCATAGCTTCAAAAGTAAATACACCGGCATCGACCTCCGAATCAATAAAGTGTTCTATATGGCTGTTAATATCAAAATCAAGTACTTGCTCAAAACTGGAAATAACCAGTGGTGAGTCGAGATCTAGCTCTTCAATTGCAAGTAATGCAGAGCAAGCCGAACCTTGTGTATTCCCATTAATAGCACAGCATTTAATTTTGCTGTCTAATAACTTCATGACATTATTTAACTGGTATTTACTTGCTTCTGGCTGAGGGAGGGCGACTGTGATTTTTTTGTCTAACTTTAGGTCTAAGAATGGCTTTGCTGCCCGCTCAATTAGAAGCTTACCATTAATATCATTTAAAATTCTTGGGAATTTATTTTCTTTTGAAACACTGAATGAACCGGCTCCAGAGAGAGGTACTAGGATATTAAGCATTCGACTCAACCTCTTTAATAAATTGTGTGATATTATCAAAATTTACATCATGGATTGTTTCTACTTTCAGTACATTAGCACCTGAAGCGTAAGCTGCTTTCAATCCATTCTCATTGTCTTCAACAATTAAACATTCTTCTGGCTTAAGACCTAATTTTGAAATTGCTAAATTGTAAATTTCAGGATCAGGTTTGCCGTTTGATACATCTTGGTTAGATAAGTAGAAGTCGAGATACTCTAGCAATGCAGATTTTTCCATCATCACTTTAACTGTATTGCGGATAGAGTTAGAAGCAACGGCTACTTGATAACCATTTTCTTTCAATTTAGACAAAGCAAACTGGTGATGAAACATTGGTTTACAGAGTTGGTGAGTGATGTCCATTGTATACTGTTGTTTCATTTCATTAATGAATTCATGCAAAGATTCAGGCAGAACATAAACCTTAGATAGCATTTTTAACTTTTGGCCTGTTGATAAACCATCAAAAGTTGTTAAATGTTCATGACGACTAATATTGAGACCGAAGATTTCAAGCGCTTTATTTAATGCATCATAATGCCAATCTTTAGCATCGATAAGAACACCATCCATATCAAAGATAACGGCTTTAATTTTATTTTTCATTGAAGTAATCTCGCGCTTTTGAAGGGTAATCGGTGCAAAGCCCAATATTATCAGACCATTGTGGATTCGAGTTAATAAACTCTCTCAAATCTGACCAATAACCTGATTCATCTTTTTTGTGTAGTTCGGGAGAAACCAGCACAACATTCTTATTATCTTTTAGAAATTTATCTAAAATTACCAAGTTCAATTTATTATCATTAAAGTTATCCAACCAAATTCCTTTGCAGTCGCCATATAACGAAGGTTCTTCTTCGATATTTGAATAACGG
The DNA here is from genome assembly GCF_963872585.1 of Vibrio sp. 10N.222.47.A9. Classification (NCBI taxonomy): domain Bacteria; kingdom Pseudomonadati; phylum Pseudomonadota; class Gammaproteobacteria; order Vibrionales; family Vibrionaceae; genus Vibrio; species Vibrio sp. 10N.222.47.A9. Next base: position 18,678 of record NZ_CAWNBB010000033.1, read on the forward strand.
CTAAAAACATTCATTGATTTTTTTAGGAAGCCAATCATATCCGGAACGGACATATCGAAATAAAAATGTTCATTCTTTATATCAAATTCTTCCAACAATGGTTGTAGTCCATCTGCTTTGATATTTAGTGCTATTTTTTGGTCTTTCCTAGAATGCTTACAAATACCCAAGAATGTATCAAACGGCATTGCATCTACACTGGGAACATCATGGCTAATAACCAGAGACTGATTTCTATCCCTAAGATCTGTTTCGATACCAAAACCATTAGAAAGTGCTCTTTCAAATGCTACTTTTGTATTCTGCTCAGATGTCTTAAGCCAAAAGCCCCGGTGGGCGATGATATCTTTCATAATTAGTTCCCAATCAAAATTAATTTAAAATTTGGTTTAGTATTTTTCCACACGCCCTTCCATCACCATAAGGGTTGTGAGCAAAGCTCATCCGTTTATATTCATCATCATCGTTTAACAATAAATCAAGATTGGCTGTAATTTTAGTCACATCAGTACCAACCAACTTAACCGTGCCTGCTTCAACGGCTTCTGGTCGCTCGGTCGTATCGCGCATCACCAACACAGGTTTACCTAGTGAAGGCGCTTCTTCTTGAATGCCACCGGAGTCAGTTAAAATGATGTGCGCGCGACTCATTAAGTAGATAAATGGCAGGTATTGCTGAGGCTCAATAAGGTGGATGTTATCAATGTCTGCAAGAATGCGGTTAACAGGCTCGCGCACATTTGGATTAAGATGCATTGGGTACAAAATTTGCGTATTTGGATGTGCTCTAGCCGTAATAGCAAGCGACTCACAAATGCGCTCAAAGCCACCACCAAAACTTTCACGGCGATGACCTGTCACTAAAATCAGTTTTTTGTTTACGTCTAAGAACGGGAACTGAGCTGAAAGTGTTGCGTTTAAATCACTATCAGAGTCAATTTTATCTTTTACCATCAATAGCGCATCAATCACAGTGTTGCCGGTAACGCTAATGTCTTCTGGATTGAAGTTCTCTTTAAGCAAGTTTTCTTTAGACGTTTGCGTTGGTGCAAAGTGATACTTTGTTAACGCGCCGGTGAGGCGACGATTGCCTTCTTCTGGCCATGGTGAATAAATATTACCTGTGCGAAGGCCAGCTTCCACGTGACCGACTGCAATTTGCTCATAATAAGCCGCCAAACTTGCAGCGAACGTCGTCGCTGTATCGCCATGAACTAAAACCACATCGGGTTTGAATTCTTCTAAAACTGGCTTAAGCTCTAACAAAATACGCGCGGTCACTTCATTGAGCGTTTGTCCTGCTTTCATCAAGTTAAGGTCATAGTCAGGCGTAATTTCAAATAACTCTAAAACTTGATCAAGCATTTCACGGTGCTGAGCCGTCACGCAGCACTTGGCTTCAAAGCGGTCATCGGCCGCTAGAGCATGAACCAGAGGTGCCATTTTGATGGCTTCTGGACGTGTGCCAAAAACCGTAAGAATTTTTTTCTTAGTCATTTTATGAAGTTTCCAACCGACAGGTGAAATTAAAGGAAGTGATTTTTATAACTTTTAGCCTCAGTATTTAAAATAGCCCTGAGACACTTTTTATTCATTTTGAGACAGTCTATTTTGGACAATCCCTTATAAAACCTAGATTTTGCTACCTTTTTAAAAACCGCCCCAATAGGCCGCCAAAACGGCTTTCAACCTTTAGGCTTACCACATAACTTGCTAGCCAGTCGCATTTGGGTACGCTACCGCCCTTAGGTTTGGCTCCTAAAGGCAATAGTCACAATTTGTTCGCTTTATGCGGTTTTCATACGGTTTTAAATATGCGGGGCATTCTAGCAAAGTAAGTGCATATTAACCAGTTTGAAGTTGACTCTTGCATGACAAACAACTCACCACGCATTCAGCCACCGGAAGCATTGTACGTCTTGCAGGTATTGAGTGCCTATGTGGTAGCGGTTTTCTTGTGATGCGTCGCAGTAGCGCTTTTCTATATCAATGAAAATATTGCCGTTTCTATACAGCGAGACGAAGCTCGGGTTGTTGTTTACCGCCAGTAACGCTTTAATCTCTGTGCGTGTTAACCCCTGTGGGTAGTGGTTAACCAGCAGTTTCAAGAACTCGCCAATGCGCCCTTCTACTCGCGCTATCTCTTTTTCTAAAATGGTGACTTTTTCTTCCGTTGTCAGTTTTTTTAGGCTGATATCGTCCATTTGCCCTCTCCTTAATTCTACTTTTTTTTCTTGACGTTTTTTGTCTGTGTTCGCTTTTGGCTGTGTGAACAAGTGCTTAGCCTGTGAATAATCGAATGGTCACTGCTTAGAATCCGTGCCGGGCGATTTGGATTGAACTAGGGCCTTGATACGTGCTTCGAACGGGTTGGTGGTGCTTTTGGCTTTGTAGTCCGCTAGGGCTTGAGAGACGGGCGTGGGTTGTTTGTGAACCATGGGCTTGGCTGCCGGTTGAGTTTTAGCTTCCTTGGTCGATGTAGAAGCAGAAGCCCTTGCTGGTTTAGCCGTTCTTGTTTGCTTAGAGACTGGCGATGAGTCTCGCTTCGATTTGGCTTGGGCGCTTCTTCTTAGCCAGCCATTCACAAAGTGGCCAATGTGCTCAAAGGGTTTGCGCTTATCGGGGTTGATGTACAGCCACGCTTGCATGGCATGCAGTTCTTGCAGCACATCTAACTTGGGGTAGGTGCGTTCTAATATGGTGGTGAACTCATGATAAATCGGCGCACAGCCCTCTTTGGTGAGCAGCTGAATTACAGCTTCATTCTTTTGGCTTATTGGTTTGGTAGCGTTGGTTTTAGGTGTCGAGATCTCATGTTGTTCAGAACCGCTTGGAGGATCAAGTACATCGGTGTCATCTAAGATGCCGTTTTTCAAGCTCAACTCTGTTTTATGTTCTTTATGAAAGATTATGTGTGCCAGGTGATCACTCTCCGTGTTGGATCTTGAGTCACCCAGGGGAGTGTCTGAATGGTCTGTTTTCTGCGCCTGTTCTGTTTTCTTTTCTCGTTCTGTCTTCTGTGCATTTTCTGGCGAGGCTGGCGGTAAGTCTGTTTGTTCTACATTAGCGTTATCTGGGTCGGTTTGATCATTTAGGTCTAAATCTCTGTCTTCTTGATCTAGAGCTCTGGCTGCTTGGTCTAGATCGGCCTGCTGAATGTGGCTGTCGTTGGGTAGGCGCAGCTGATATATATTGCTGCGCTGGCGTCCTGAATCATCAAACCGCTTTATCCGCTTCACAAAGCCTTGTTTTTCCAATTCGTTAACGTGTCGTTTCACGGTTCTTACCGACACTTCGCAATATTGCGCCAAGTAATTTAGGGAAGGAAAACACACGCCGCGCGCGTCTGCATTGTCGGCCAATTTTAATAACACCAACTTGCTGATGGGCGACCCGGTTTTTAATGGGATGAAAGAAAGAATAAGAGAAACACACATGGTTAACGCTCCTTGTTAATTGGGCATTCATACAGAAATCCATTGATATAAAGGGCATTAACAACATTTTTTGGCGCTTTAGGGGCGAAAGCCCGATGAGATAAGTTGTAAGAAAAGATGTTTGGTTAATCGCCTCGGATAGATATGCAATATCAACCTTATTGATCAATGACTTTTCGAAGCACCTCTCACTTTTCTGTGTTCCGCCGTTTTCGCGCTATTACCGCCAACCCCAATTACAAGTCTTGAAGTACATTGCCCTCCCCATGCAGCAATAAGGTGCTTAATGAAGGCGATAGTTTCTCTTTTTATTTCAGCGTATCAACCCGGCATGGCGAGCATCGAGTGCCGTGCTAACTCCCTCATTCAGTCACGCCAGCCGTTATTTTTTAGTGATAGTGATGGGTCTGGCCAAGTACTGAGCTATGAAGCCGGCGGTTCTAAAGAAAGCCAAATGGAAGATTGTTATTTTAATGAGGATGAATGCGGTGACGCCCCCAGCTATGAGGATATTTGTTGGATGATCAGCCGAGCACGGCGCGCCCAACCATTAGGTTATTGCGTGATGTATTTACGCTATGTAAGCCACCACTCTGGTTATGCCAAAACCGTAGCAGCAAGCTTGCGAAAACACATCGCATTACACCCTAATTTAAAAGAATCGTTATCAACGTCTTTAATCGCCTATTTACAACAACACGAGGATTTATTTTGTCAAACACTCCACCAGCAACTGATCGAGTTCCACACCAGCCGTTAAAAGCGCCTGGCTTGCAAGCGACTGCTGATTCACAAGAACTGGTTGACTCGAAAGAGCAGGCTAGCAAGGTGGAGCTTATCCCTTCGTTAGAGCCTTGTTTACCTTCAGCATCCTATTCATTCAGCCTAGTTTCGGTTTTACTCCGCTTACCTCATTGCCCGCCATATTCCTTTATTACTGTGCATTGCAGCGCCACGCCGCCACAGCAAGATGTAGGCGTAGCCGAGATTCGCCGATGGCATAAAAAGAGAGGCTGGCGCGATGTCGGGTATCACTTTGTTATTCGTCGCAACGGGGATGTCGAACTCGGCAGGCCGCTGTCGCAAACAGGCGCGCATGTGAAAGGACACAACAAGGGCAATATTGGGGTTTGTTTGGTCGGTGGCTGTAATGCCGAGCTGCAACCAGAAGATAACTTCACACTTGCACAGCGTAAGGCGCTGTTTGGTTTGGTGGCAGCATTACAAGAGCAGTTCTTGATTTCAGATGAGAATGTTAAGGGGCATAAAGATTGGAGGGTGAATAAGGCGTGTCCGGTTATGGCTTTAAGAGCTTAAGAGCTTGAAGCAGATGCGGGATTCGAGTAAGCGGGATACGAAGAGCTAAAAGAGCGGATGCGAGTGACGGGTATCGAGATTCGAAAAGCTAGAGGAGCAGATGAGGGTAACGGGTATCGAGATTCGAAAAGCTAGAGGAGCAGATGAGGATGACGGGTAAACGAGTAGCGAAGAGACTAAAAGCGGATTCCAGATACTTCGTTCCTCAGTTCTGGAATGACGGAGTCGTGGGATTATTAACTTAATAAAAGTAGTCGTCATTCCCTACAGTGAGGGACGAACGTGATAGGGAATCTAATTCAACAGATAAATGACGGAGGAGAGGTCTCGCTAAGGTTGTCGAACCATAAGGTTATACAGTCAAAGGCTATACATGCGGTCAAAGCCAATCAATAAACCAAGGAGCAGTATGACATTGTTCGGAAGAATATTTGGGAGCCAGTCTTCGATTAGCAAGGGGTTAGATGTACTCACCAACACAGGAGATGCGATGTTTTTTACTGATGAAGAAAAAGCGAAGCACAAGCTGGCACTCCTTAAAGCGTATGAACCTTTTAAGTTAGTACAGCGCTACATTGTGTTGTTGTTCACCATTCCTTATGTGGCACTGCATGTAATGGTGATTTTAGGCTGTATGCACGGCTACGATTGGAAAGCGTTGGGGGAAATGACCAATGAAGCGTTTGGTTATCCGGTGTTAGCAGCAATTGGATTGTATTTAACGGGTGGAGTGGTGAAGAAGTAGAAGTGCAGATGCGAGTGGATAAATAATAGATACGGGTAACGAGTAAACGAGATGCGAAAAGCTAGAGGAGCAGATGAGGGTGACGGGTAAACGGGATGCGAAAGGCTTAAGAGCGGATGCGGGATACGGGTAAACGAGTAACGAAGAGATGAAGAGGTGAAGAGCAGATTCGAGTGGCGCTTTTCGTATCTCGCCACTCGAATTTCGTATCTGCCTTTCAGCTCTTCGTTTACCCGGTTACTCGCATCTCGTTACTGCTTTCTTTACTTCTTGTCGCTCGAATACGTGTAGTTGTAGTAACCATAGCCGTAAGAGCTTGAAGCTTTCTTCTCGATGGCGTTGAAGATAACGCCTTTCACTTCGATGCCTGATTGTTCGAAACGGTTACGAGCAACGTCGATCTCTTTAATGGTGTTTTGGCCGTAGCGCGCCACCATTAGTGTGGTGCCAGCGAAGGCGCCGACAATGCTTGGGTCGGTTACCGCAAGTACTGGCGGAGTATCGACAATCACCAAGTCATACTCTTTTGATGCCCATTCCATTAGCTCGGCAAAGCGTGGGTGCATCAGCAACTCAGATGGGTTAGGTGGCACTTGGCCGCGAGTAATAATATGTAGGTTTTCTACTGGTGTGGTTTTCACTGATTGAGCGAACTCTTGCTTACTGCTTAATACATCAGAAAGGCCGTTATCCCAGTTCACACCAAAGCTTTGTTGTAGGTAGCCTTTACGCATATCCGCATCAATCAACAATACTTTCTGGCCTGTTTTTGCGGCTACTGCAGCAAAGTTAGTCGAGATGAATGATTTACCAATGCCCGGCGCAGGGCCAGAGATCATTAACACATTGTTTTTCGCTTCTAGCATCGCAAAGTGCAAGCTGGTACGAAGGCCACGCAACGCTTCAACCGAAAGATCCGCAGGGTTCGATTCAGCAAGCAGAGCTTGGGTACCCTTGGTTTGCTGTTTCTTCGAGTTAAAGCGGTTGGTTAGCTCAATCTGTAAATCTGATTTTGGTACCGCTGCGTAAACCGGAAGGCCGATTTGTTCAATTTGGTCAGGGCTTTCAACACCGCGGTGGAACGCCGCTTTAACCAATACAAACGCGACACTTAACATGCCACCCAGTAGCGTCGCTAATACAACAATCAATGGCTTCTTCGGTTTAACGGCGCGAGCATACGCTTGTGCATCATCTAAGATACGAACGTTACCAACCGTACCGGCTTTGATAATGCTCAGTTCTTGCACCTTGTTTAACAGCTGAATGTAGATTTGTTGGTTCACTTCAACATCACGTGTCATACGCAGTACTTCACGCTGTGTTTTTGGCAGCTTTTGTACTTGCTTGTTTAGGCGTTCTTTCTCACCTAATAGTGTTTTGCGCTTATCAAGCAAGGCTTTGTATGCAGGGTGATCTTTAGTGAAGCGTTGGCTGATTTCACTCTCTTTAAACGTTAGTTCATTCAATTGAGCTTCAAGCTCTACCATTACCTTCAAGGTTGATTGTGCTTCTAAACCCAAATCGATCGATTCGTTCTTTTGGCGATAATTGTTCAGTACGTCTTCATAGCCGGTTAGCTCAGATTTAATACCCGGAAGGTGGCTCTCTAAGAACTCTAGGCTCTTCTCTGCTTCCGCTGAATTACGCTTCACGTTTTGTAAAAAGTAGATCTGGCTAATATGATTAAGAATTTCAGAAATTTGCTGTTTGTTTTCGCCTTCAAAGCTCAGCTTCAAAATGCCAGTTTGTTTGCCTTGTTCAGACAGAGACAAAGAAGCTTTCAACCATTCGATCGCTTCTAGTCGGTTACGTTGACTAATAGAGAATTCAAAATCGTTGTGTGATTCAAAACCTGCCACAAACAAGCTGTAGTCGTCGGCTGTTGCTAGCTCACCCACTTTGCCTTGCAAGATAACGCGCTCATCGCCACGAACCAATTGGTAAGTACCCTGTTCAGCATCGACGATCTGAATGGTGTGAGCATATTCGCTCGCATAGCTTGGCAAGGTAAAGCGGCTTACTGCGATGTGGTTGATGTCGCCAGTTAAGCGAGCAAACCCTTTACCCACGATGGGTGCATAGTTAGGAGATGTCACCGTCGTGAGGTTAAACTTATCCACCGTTTCGCCCAAGATCATACGAGACTTGATGATCTCCACTTCTGTCGTGGCAGAAGACTCCTGAGAGAACATGTCTCCCATATCGCCGACCATCGATGAAATGCCGCCAGAGCTCTTCTCTTCAATTTGGATCAGGGCATCCGCTTTGTATATCGGCGTTGAAAGCAATGCAAACGCAATACCAAACACAGCAAAAGCGAATGTGGTCAGCATGATTAGCCATTTAGCGTCCAGCAGAATGCCAAGCAGTTTTCCTAAATCTATCTCATCAGAGTTATCTGTATGCGATTGCTGAGAGGGTTGTGTTGTCATTTGTTTGCTACTTCCTAAATTATTGCTATTTAAGAGACGATATATACGCTCCGCGTACTTCTCTTTTATATGATTCTGTTGGTGGCTTAGCCAAGCCTATGTTTAGAGCATGACATTTAAAAAGCTGTCTATTTAAAACCTACTGCATTTAAATCTACTGTATTTTTAAACCTACAGTTTTTTTGTCCACGCTTGCGCCGCTTCGTCAATCAGCTTGTAAGCGTATTCAAACGCTTCACGACTTTGACGGTGCGGATCGGGGATGTCTTTTTGGCCAATCCACTGACCAAACAGCATGGTTTTACCACGAGCTTCTGGTGAGATTTGAGTGAGCGCTTCTAAATGGCCCTTCTCCATCACCAAGATCAAGTCATACTGAGCACAAAGTTGTGGCGTCACTTGCTGAGACTGATGGTTTTCAACATCTACCCCATTTTCAGCGGCAATTAAGATTGCAGTTTCATCTGCTGGCTTACCGATTAAACGACTTTTTTCGGCAGCAATACCCGCAGAGGCCACTTCTTTGTTGGGAAGCAATTTTTGTAAAACTCGCTCTCCAGTTGGGGAACGACAAATGTTGCCCACGCATACGACTAAAATTTTATTAAACATAACTGACTTCTAATTGTAATGGGCTTATCAAGCTGAACGTAGCTATAAGCTAAATGATTTAATAAACGAAACAAGCTTTTAAACTGAGTTTACCGACAAACTGTAATGTATTTATAAGCATAAAAAATCAGGTTACACGCTAAATGCAACCTGATGATTAATATTCAGTTATTACCAATTACGAACGCGCAACATACCTTCGGTTAGGTTGTTAAATCCATTGATGGTCGGAAGCAACTGTCCTATAACACGGTTCCAGCGGCTGATTGGTGCTGCCGTTACGTAAACAATGTCGTAAGGCCTTAAATCAAACTCGGTGCCAATCACTAAGGCTGATGCATCTTCGATATCCAGTTGGTAGATGTCCGCCATCCGTTCTGATTTATCATCCGAAGTACGAATCACAAACACACCCGTTGCATCGGCCGTGAGTTCGTTGATACCACCGACATTGCTGAGTGCTTCGGTTAGGCTCATTCCTACGCGATCAATCTTCAACAGTTTCGGCTCTTTAACTTCACCCATCACGAAGACTTTCTGATTGTCGTTACGAGGCACGTGAACAATATCACCCGCTTGCAGTAAGCGGTTTTGCGTTAGGTCACCACGTTGCATTAAACCGTAGAGAGAAAGGTTCTCTTCCACGCCATTGCGGGTTAATGAAACATTACGCCAATCCGCATCTTCAGACAAACCGCCAGAACGGTTCACGGCATCCAGTAAGGTTAAGGGGATGTTGGTGATTGGCTGCTGGCCAGGTTTTGAAACCTCACCCGTAATGTAAGTTTTCTTAGAGCGGAAGGCCGCTACGTTCACATCAACTTGAGGGCTTTCGATGTATTTAGCTAAGCGATTTGCAATATCAGCACGCACTTCGCGAACGGTTTTGCCAGCCACTTCGACGGTACCAATGTAAGGGTAAAAGATGGTGCCATCGGCATGAACCCAGTTACCCGCTTCTGTGCTACTACGGTAAGAGCCGGCAGGAATCGTCAGCTCTGGGTGATCCCAGATCGTAATATTTAAGATGTCACCGATACCCACTTGGTATTCATATTTGGCGATATCAATATCAAGCTCAGGGTTGGCTTGTGAAACCGACAAAACGTTAGTTTGATAACTCGATACTGACTGAGCCGTCAATGGGTAAAGATTAACCACATCAGAAATGTCAGATTCTTGCTGTTCTTCTGAAGGCTGAATCACATTCTTATTGTCGGTAGAAAGGTGAGTCCCTGGAGTAGTACACCCTGCCAGTAATGCAGGAAGGAGCGCTAAAAGGAGGCGATTTTTATTAATCTTCATGTTTACCAATTCATAGAAACGGAATGTGTCTGGCGCCTAAAAGGACATCCAAAGAATAGAGGTATTTTGATTTCATCAGTTACACAAGAGGGAGTTCGGGGGAAGTAGCAAGATATGACTCCCATTTAAATAAGTGGGGGAAATGCTACCGCCCTTTGATAATCCGCGACATCACACTGCGTAACTTATTTGATTTACTCACTTAGCTGGCCCAAAAAGACGCTTAAAATTGAACAGGGCTATCTAACTAACTGAGCAACTAAACGTCGCAAAAAATACCACTGCACACGGTTAGTTTAATTCGTGAACATTATCCACAATTTATGCTTATTATCAACCTAGTTGAATGGTTAAAGAGCAGATGCGGGTAGCGAGTAAACGAGTGACGAAGAGCTTAAGGGCTCAAGAGCAGATGAGAGTAGCGAGATACGAGTAAACGAAGAGCCAAGAGCAGGTCAAGAGCAGGTTAAACCGTAACGGGATGCTTTTAGCTCCTCCCCTTTATCACAGGTGCAGCTTGGCAGAAAACACCAAGATAAGGGGAGGCTGGGAGGGGTTGGTAGCACATAGTTTAACATCCCCCTCTAACTCCCCCTTTGATGAACATCACCGCTCACAAACGAACGGCGCTCAAGGGGGAGAACCAAAAGATAGGCTTTCGTAGGCTCAATTTCTCTCACCTACCTTGAAGCTCTTCAAGACCCGATCACCCGAATCTCGTTGCTGACCTTCCCCTGCTCTTCGCATCCCGATTACTCGTTTACCCGCATCTGCTTTTCATTCTACTTCACGCTACTTGGTCTTTGGAACCAAGGTGAGCGCGCATCGGTTTGCTCAAACAAGTTGTATTGCTTATTCAGCACTTGTCCGCCATCACGCGTGATCGGTAACCAGGTAAAGCCAGCGCGGCTTGAGCTTGGTTTCACTGTGACTAAATCAAACGGAATTGATACGTAGAAGCCTTTGGTGTAGCTGCCTTCACCGTACTCTTCAGTTGTCATGTCGGTTAAGCTGACAAACGCACCGGCAATCACGCCGCTCTTGAACTGCTTAGAGAAGTCGACACGAGTACCGATATCACCCGCAAGGAATTTACCGACGCCCACTTTCAGCAAGGTATCGCTCAAGAAATCCCATTGTGGGGTGTAGTAACCGGTAATGAAGCCAGTCGTGCCTTTGTCGATCACTTTGTACGTTCGACTGCTGTCGTCTGGGTTGACCTGGATCTCTTCATCAAACGTACCGAACCAGCTTTCAGGATCGCGCTGACTTATTGCTGTCATGTCTGCGCCAATGGCCCAGTTTTGGTTGAATGGACGATACAGAATTTCGCCACCTACGCCAGCAAACATGCTCTCTAGGTAACCACCGTAGGCTTGGGTGTAGACACCGCTGCCGTAGTCTTCAAACCAAGTCAGTTGTAAGCGATCTAAGCGAACTGTATCGTCAACATAAGAGCGGAACAAGGTGCGCACTCTTGGTGTTTGGTCGGTGCCGTCTGATGGGATTTCGTAATTAAACTTATCGTAGTTATCAATTAAGTTAACGTAAAGAGAACCCGACAGTTCGACATTGTTTAACGCCCAGAACGAAGCGTTGGTGTATAAGCCCAAACTGTATAAGTAGAAGTTTTCAGCTGAACCGAACGATTGAGCGAGGTTTGGTGAAACCGACACATCGAATCGCTCACGTCCATCATGATAAATAACGGATTTCTTACGCTCTAATTCGTGAGTATTTGTTGCATCACTGGTTTGAGCGTTAAGGTAGCTGTTGTTAGCAGCCGCTTTGAACGCTTGAGCATCTACCGTTGTCTCGGTGAGTTCTAATGACTTATCGTTTTCGATGATTTTGTAGGTATCGATGTAACTCGGCACCGCATTGGCAATCACGGTCGCACCGCGCTCAAGAGCGATGTCTCTGTCTCGGTATTTAACCTGAGTGCCCTTTACTACAATGCTGTTATCGTCGACCAAGATTTGCGCTTGTTCATAGCCTGCGACGGTTTCAAGTTCTTTAGCAAGGGCCGCCATATCAATATCGTCAACCGTATCGACACCACTTGGGCGCAATTCTGCTGTTTCGGTATCTCGCCACACCGAATACATTTCATTGAAGTTAGTCGAGAGGTCGAAACCAAGGGTTAGCGTATCACCTCGCTCGTAGCTGACTTTCGCTGAGCCCCAATCAGTGAAACGGTACACAGCGCCGACGTTCCATGGCGTGTGTTGTGTCATGTCGACACCACCACGTCCTACTGGGAAATCTTGAGAATAATCATTGCCATCGTATTCAAGCTTCAAGGTTAGCGGCTTATACGGGGTTTGATATTCAAAACCACCATAGATTGCTGCATCGCCTTTAAACCAACGCTCAAAATCAACACTGCCGCCATTGCCTTTAAAATCAGACGGGCGTTCACAATACTTGTCACTGGCTTTACACAATGGGTTGGTGAAGTTGCCACTGGTGCCCATGTATCCCCAAGCCATGCCCAAGGTAAAATCAACAGGGCCAAAGCGTTTAGTTGCCGCAACAAATTCGCCATCAAACAGACCGGTACCACCGAAGTCACGCACGCCTACCGACACTTCCGGTAAGTAGTACCCTTCTTCGATTAAACGCAGTTTAAAATCGATGCCTTTGTCCGTGTATTTAGTACAGCCACTGAATGAGTTTTGAGAACAATCTTGGTCCGCGCCTCCGCTATAAAGCAGATCTTGTACTTGAGTGTAACGAATGGTGGTTTCAAGCCAAGGCATCACCTGTAGGCTTACGTTATAGAAGTAATATTCATTATTAAACGAAGCACTAAAGTTAAACTCCCCTTCTGACGCCATTCGGCCTGTTGGCATTTGCATTAGGCCAACACCACCAAAGTTCATTTGCGACGTTCTGTATTCAGTGTCGTCGAATGATGATTTTTCTGCTCTGATCGAAGAGGAATCAATGGTTGTTTCTGCTCTCGTCGGCACGCTGTTAGTCATTAACAAAGCGCAGGTAACCGCTGTGCACACTGCCGATAGAGGGAATGATTTCTGTTTCAGCATTACAGGCCAACCTTATGACGTAGCAAATCGACGATATCTTGGTTCAACGTTGAGTATTCTGATGGCAAAGAGTAAAACGCCATAAATACGATGGCACCTGGTGCTAGGTAAACTGGCTGTTCGTTCCAGTAAGCGTATTGAATGGTTTGCACCACGCCATCTGGCTGAACAACATACGCCACGCTTTTATCTGCGGATTCACCAATAAAGCCGTTCGGCAATGCATCGAGATAATCATTCAACGTTCCATGCTCAATCAGATTCATTGTTACCGACTCTTTCATTGCCCCCATCAACTGAATTGACGTTGGTCGTTGTGGCAAGTACAGAGAAAAGGCTTGAGTTTGACTGGCTGACGGCTTGTTAGTATGAGAACTTGAAACAAGCAGTGGATTCTTATCTGATTGCGAGATAACCGCATTACGGTCTAATTCAATAAACACTCGATTGAGATATTGGAAAGAAGCTAATTGTTGCTTTACTAATTTTGCTTCTGGCTCTTCTACTGAGAAAGCGTCAAGTTGGTTAAATACATTGCGCTTTTTGGCTTCGATAGTTTTGTTAGCTTCAGTCGCTTTATTAGATTCAGTATTGGTTTTATCAAACAGTTGAGCTGAAAGGGGGAAGTAACCAATACTGCCGCTAGCATTTTCGTTAGAGCTAGCATTCGCATTAAAGCTAGCGTTCGCGTCGTCTAACACCTGAAGCAATCTAACGCTAGCTTTATACTCAAGCGTCACACCTTGAAGAGGAAGCTCAATTGTTGTCTTAACCGACGAAGAGCGTTCAGGCGTAACAAAATCAGAAGCCGCAGAAGCGGAGCTCAAAGCAAACAAAGCGCTCATCATTAACAGAGCTCTCACTACTGGCAACCGACGTCCCGTCATTTTTGATGCGTGACTCATATAATTCATCATTTTAGTTCATTACCCTGTTCGTTAATTGCTTTGATAATGCTTAAGGACGGTTAACTCAAGCCTTGTCATATCAGGGCCTAAATACTGTATGGTTTTGACCACTTTGCCTTTACTGTCGACCCAATATTCGTTGGTGATGTCTTGATCTAACATTGGGAAGTTAATTTTTTCTTGGAACTTCTTGGTATCGATAGACGCTAACGGTGTTTCAACCGTTTCATTTCCCGCATACGTTCGGGTAATGTTCGCTTTATAGCCGAATCGATAGTTAGGTTGCCAGTCGTACACCGCTTGCCACTTTTGGGCACCTGGGTTCGCTGACACATCAAACGCAGAAGAAGAGTCTGGCGACGAGCTGTTTGCAGACGAGAACGTATTTAACGGTTGGAATGCCAAACCAGAAAGGTTTTCGTAAGGAAGCAATAGCGTTTGTACGATACGTCCATTTTCAGTGACGATCATCGCTTTATCAGAAGACATCCACTTTAACTGCTCTGCGCCCGTGTGAGGGTTTTCACCGACGTACGCCAAGACCATAAAGATTTTACCTTGGTCATTCACTTCCGCATAAATACTGGAATAAGGTAAAGTTTGAATGTATTCCTTTGATAGCTCAACATCAGAGCTTCCAAAAAAGGCTTCATCAAAAGTAGAGTTAACGTCTTGAAACTGCTGAGAACAACCAGCAAGAAAAAGACCAAGAGATATGATTAGAGGTTTAAGCATGACGAGTTCTGCTTCCTAGCAATCTGATTGCTGATGTCCAATATGAAAATCTGATATAAAAAAACCACTTTATGCTTTCACATAAAATGGTTTTAAACATACCCTAACAAAAATTAGTTAGTTGTAGTTGTAGTCGTTGCACCGCTTTCGTTAGAAGCAACGGCTACTGCTGCCGCTGCTGCTACTGCTGCTGTCGCAACTGCAACTGTTGTTGCTGTGCCCGCTGCTGCTGCAGATGCACCAGCGCCTGCTGCTGTACCTGTGCTCGCGCCAGTACCAGTGCCAGCTGCTGCTGTCGTTTCTGCTGCAAATGCAGCACCTGAGAAGCTAACTGCTAATGCAGCTGCTAGAGCCATCTTTTTCATAATGATTTCCATTAATATAAACGTTTATATGTAGAGGGTAAGTTTTACACCCTCAATCAGTTGCTCAGCTTAAACAACTGATTGATCATGATAGATAATAACCACAATCAAGTAAATGGATAAATCATAAGCAATACCTTATAAAGCATCATTTAGGAAATAGCGTCACATAAAAACAAGTGCAAAGCAGAAGCCAATGCCAAGGTAAGCACATAAACAGATAGTTAAGCTTAGAAGATAAAAACAAAGCTAACTAAACGCGGTTACCACAGACTTTGCTTGTTTGCACCACATGAACCTGAATATGCATCGGAAAAGTAAACACTAAGCTCAACATCGTTGGAAACAACAGCAATACATGATGAATCTATCGATGTTAGAAGCTGCATTAAAAACATGCCTTATTCGGTTGAAACTTAAGTATATTATGAGGTTGTTTTGCTACCAATAAGCAGGATTTCCATATAGGCCTCCTTTGAGGCAACCTATCCTCTTTGCACCTGAGCTGCATTCCAAACCAAATCACCAATCCCGTCTGTAGGCTTAAACCCAGTTGGTGCATCAAGCAAAAGCTGGCGAATCGAATTATGCTCTAAGTTATGGCAAGCAAAATCTAAAGATTCAAGCAACGTGTTGTATTCGTTAATTGGTAAAAACACCTCTTGTGCTGTCATAATTCTTTCATGGGCTGTTCGCTCTACATTATCGCCGATCAATAACTCCTCGTAGAGTTTTTCTCCTGGACGTAAACCCGAAAACTGAATCTCAATATCACCATGTGAGTTATTTTCATCCTTTATAGATAAACCAGAGAGCTTAATAAGATTTTCAGCAAGATCGATAATTTTCACCGATTCCCCCATATCAAGCACAAACACATCTCCACCTTTGCCCATTGCTCCGGCTTGAATCACCAGCTGAGCCGCTTCTGGAATCGTCATAAAGAAACGCGTAATATCAGGGTGAGTCACAGTTAGTGGGCCTCCCGCTTTGATTTGCTTCTTAAAAAGAGGAATAACAGAACCGGAAGAACCGAGCACATTACCAAAACGAACCATACAAAAACGAGTACCATTCTCTTTTTGATTTTCTTGCTCGGCTAAAGCCTGTAGGCCTAACTCAGCCATACGCTTCGTCGTGCCCATAACATTGGTAGGACGTACAGCTTTGTCTGTAGAGATAAGTACAAAAGACTCAACCCCAGCTTCAATGGCAGCTTGCGCTGTATAGTAAGTGCCAAACACATTATTACGAACTCCTTCAACCACATTATACTCAACCAGTGGAACATGTTTATACGCAGCAGCGTGATAGACAGTTTGTACACCAAAGGATTGCATTGAAGTTAGTAAGCGATGTGGACGCTGAACCGAACCTAGTAACGGTATAATTTCTACTTCTAGACCTTCTGAGTCTTTAAATAACGAAAGCTCATGATTGATTTGATACAAACCAAATTCAGAAAGCTCAAATAATACCAACACCTTAGGTTGTTGCTTCAAGATTTGACGACAAAGCTCTGACCCGATAGAACCTCCTGCGCCCGTCACCAAGACAACTTTACCTTTGATGTTAGCTTCCATTAAAACTTGCTGAGGCGCTACCGCATCACGGCCCAATAAATCTTCGATCGGTACATCGGAGAGTTCATCAATCTTCGCTCTCCCCGATACAATATCCACCATATCAGGAACAGTTTGAATCTCGACAGGAAGCGGGGCTAATAAGTCTAAAATCTTCTTACGACGAGCTCGTGATGCACTAGGTATCGCAAGCAATATTTTGGAGACATCATATTTATCAATCAAGTACTCAGCTTTATCTAGATTAACAACCGACAACCCCAAGATGAAGGTATTCGTTAGCGTTTTATCTTCATCAATAAAAGCTCGAACTCTATAATCTTCAGAAGCACGAAGCGCCACTGCGAGCTGTCGCCCACCGCCTCCCGCGCCGTAAATCAATACTTCTTGTCGTAAACCTTTTGACGGCGATGTTGTCGCCACCAAGTTTCTCACTGCTAAACGAGAGCCACCACATAACAAAGTTAAATAAGATCCATAAATAATTGGTACGGTGCGAGGAATAGGTTCCTGTAAGTAATATGCAAACACAGCCAACGCTACGGCCGACAATATCGCACCGGTCATAACAACAAATAACGCTTGAAAGGTAAGGTATCGAAGCACAGCACGATACAAACCAATTTTAGTAAAAATAAGCACGGTCGCGATGACAGTTAAACCTGCAAGTAAGACGGTATCACCTTCACTGAGAAACTTAACATGTCCTAACCTCGTCCATAGAGCAACATGGAGAGAAAATAAAATCAGTAAAATATCAATCGTGATGCTAATAATGCGCTTATGCATGCGGGACAATTGCCATATAAAATTTAGACGTTGCATAAAATTATTCTTAATAGTTATTTAATAAGCAATTGGAAAGAAATAGGATTACAAATAAGAACAAGGAAATATCCTTTTTATATTAAGAGCTGGAAGCTAGCCAAAATATCAAGCTAGATCATCAACAATAAGAAGTTTAATTTACTTTCACAATAAGTACTCTGAAAACTAATTTTCCTCTATTGAACTTTCCAGGCGTGCCGCCAACCCTTGCTTCTCATAAACTCCTACCAAACAGGAAACTAATTAGAAATTCAACTAACCATTAGAGCCATTAGAGCCATTAAGGAGCTTCGATACGATAGCTTTAACTTGCCCTGTCAACTCTATCTTACTTTTTAACAGTTCAAGTTCGCTTTTTTTCTTCGCGTCACAGACGACTTGGTCAATCTTAAGAATCTCTACTCTTAAGCTAGATGGATCCATATTCACATCTTTAAACGCGCGAGACAGTATGACTCTTGTAGAACCCAACCTGACATGTTCATTTAGGATATTATCAGCCTTCAACATCCCCGTCCCAACTCGAGATACTCCTCCTATTCCAAATTCAATGCCTTTCGCTTTAAATTTATCAGTAAGGTATTCAAGCAGAGAACCCGACATCAACTCAAACATAAAAGTTAAGCCAAGAGCAAGATGCAAATCATTAAGACCAATATGAATTTCATCGATACCATCGACTTCTAAAATTTCATCGATTCTAGCTAAAGCTTCTGAAGTCTCAAGTAATAATGATATTTTTGCAGCGCCATTAACCAAACGAATAAAAGTTTCCACTTCTCCTTTCGTTTTGAACATCGGGAGCATAATAATATCAGCTCCAGCATCAATGACAGCCGAGATTTCTTCATCGCTATGAGCATGTATTGGGTTGATGCGAACCAACAGGTCCGCATTCTCAATCACCTTACGAGCTTCGATCACGTCAGCAATCGTGTGATCGCTAATTACAGTATCTAATCCGCCTTGCCTGTCAATTTTTCCATTGATCTCCAAATCCAGAAAGATACGGTCTATGCCAACTTCGTCGTACATTTTTATTTTGTCGACATCATTGTCCAGTATCATTTTTATCATTATAAGCCTCAATATACAGGTGTTAGCCAAGCACTATTTTTGTCTTTTTTGCCCGTGATAATATCAAAATATGCTTTTTCGATACGTTTCGTAATCTCACCTTCATCACCATTTCCGACATTAAGTCGGTCAACACTCAAGACTGGAAGGATCTCTACTGCTGAACCACACATAAATACTTCATCAGCAATATATAATTCGGTTCTATCAATCTCTCGCTCAACAACAGATAAGCCAAGTTCGTCCCTTGCAATCTGAATAAGAGTTGTTCTAGTGATACTTTCCAAAATAGATGAAGTCACTGGAGGCGTAATTAGCTCACCATCACGAACCATAAACACACAAGAACCAGGACCTTCAGATACCTTTCCGTCAGCAGTTAAAAATAAAGTAGAATCATAACCATTTCGAACTGCTTCCATTTGCCCCAGTCGACTATTCATGTAATTAGCACCTAATTTAATTTTAGGAGGAAGGCATTTGTCACTAATTCTTTCCCAAGAGCTTACACATACATGAATGCCTTTTGATTCAGCTTCAAGCTGGCGTCCTTTGGCAATCGGCGCAATAAACATCCCAGTCGGCCCTGTTGATGCCCAATTCCCAAAACCATCCACAAATATCGTCTGTCTAACTGCAATATCTTCTTTGTATTCGTTAGCTCTAACAATTTCAAGAACACTGTCTTGCAAATATTCGAGCGTATAGTCGCAATCAAATCGCATCATCTTAACTGACTTAAGCAAACGCTCTGCATGTTCTTGCAGTCTGAAGATATAAAGCTGACCCTGCTCTTCATTCCAGTACCCGCGAAGTCCTTCGAATACATTAAGACCAAACTGGCTCGTTGGAGATAGAACATGAATTTTAGCATCTTCTAAAGGAACGATCTCACCGGATAACCAAATCATTCTTTTTTGTTCGTTCATTTATATTAACTCTCAAATGTTGTAAAAATATCTTCAACCGTTTCCTTTCTTTTCACAATCTCAAATGATTGCTCAGCCATTTCAAGCACTGGAAAGTTTGGTAAAATGAAAGGCGGTTTAAATACAATTGAATATGAGCCGACATTACTCAAAACAACGTAATCATCCTTGGAAAGAGGGCCATTATACCCTTTATAAAGGTAATCACTTTCAATACACGTGAACCCTGAGATATCTATATCACTGAAGTACTCACCTTGTTCTTTAGAGAAAACTTCTATCGGCATATTTACTGATGAAGACAATAGTCCAATATTAAATTTACTACCAGAACTCATCGCTATAAATTTGCCTCTAACAGATTTTATATCGATGATTTTAGAGACAAATTTCACAGTATCGCCGACAATAGCACTACCAGGTTCCAGTATTAATGTTGGCTGTTCACTTTCAGGCAAATCACCATAGCGTTTTGCAAATTGAGAAGCTATATTTTCAGCATATTCATCATATTCATGATAACTAGAGAACTGGCCTTTAAGTGCATCTGGCATTTTACCAAAATATCCACCGCCCACATCAATATACTTAGGCGGAGTCTTAAACAATTTATCAGATAATGCGATAATTTTTTCAGCTCGCACTTTATATGACGGTGCATTTCGGTCAGGAAAATGACAATGTATACCGACAACTTCAAGGTTGGCAATTTCATTTATAAGCTTAAACTGCTCAAAAAAGGTACTATCTTCAACATCAATGCCAAATCTTGATACGACGTCATTGCCTATATCGAAGTTACACCTAATACCGACTTTAAGCTGCTTATCTGGGTTATCTTGAGCCAGTTCTTTTACTAGTTCAATTTCAGTGTAGGAGTCCAAGTTTACTATACTCCCCCCGAAAATTGCTTCCTTCAAAAACTTCACAGGCTTATAAGGGCCGTTAACAACTATATTTTCCGCTCTAACAGATAACTTCAGTGCAAGTGCATATTCCATATCAGAAACCACTTCGGCATAGCCACCTTTGCGATCTACGATCTTACACAGTTTGGGAGTATAATTTGTTTTATAAGAATAACCGATATTCGTTTTGGAATAATACTTCTTAAATGCAAGTAAAAACTCATCATAGTTATCTTCAAACTTTGACGAATCAAGAAGGTAAAAACTATCACCATGCAGTGAATCTAGTTCATTTAATAATTCATAATTCATTTTGGCCTACTTTTTATTCATTCTTTTTTTATCAGCTTCGATATTATCGGACAATTCATGGCTACCTTCATTCTTTAAGACTTTGACAATAGTCAAAAGTATAATTTTAATATCAAAAAGAAGGCCATAAGATCTATATTTTTCAATATACTCTAGGTTAAGTTTTGTTTTCTCGTCCCAGTTGAGTTCATTTCTACCACTCACTTGCGCTAAACCAGTAACACCAGGCTTAACAGAGAAGCTTTTCTTAAGGTCAGCATCCCAACCTTCATAATCACCCAATTCATAAGTAACAGGTGGTCGAGGTCCAACAAAACTCATGTCACCTCTTAATATATTTATAAATTGAGGAATCTCATCTAAACTTGAGTTTCTAAGGAAGTTTCCTGTTTTCGTCACCCGAGGGTCATTAGCGGTATTAAAGATCCCTCCTTCCATATTCTCAGCATTTACTACCATAGTCCTGAATTTAATGATGCTAAATACTTTACCATTAATGCCAATTCTTTTTTGAAAAAAGAATATTGGACCTGAAGAGTCAATTTTTATAGCTATCGCAATAACTAATAAAATGGGCAAAACTAAGGTTAATCCGATAAGTGAGAAAAATATATCAAAAAATCTTTTCATAATATTAAGTTCTATTCTTGTATTGTATTAGATAAGTAGTTTGCCATTTCTTCATAGACTGTGTCCGCAGAATAGTTTTCAACAAACGACCTTCTTGCTTGTTTCCCAAGCTTCTCTAGCTTAGCAGGGTTTGCCACCAAATCTTCTAGTTTTGATTGAAAATCCCTAGAGTCACTCGCTTTGTAGGTAAAACCAACTTCATGATGCTCCAATAAATCTTTTGTTTCTGTTTCCAAAGAAGACAATATTGGAAGGCCTGCAGCAAGATACTCAAAGACTTTGTTAGGCAAGCCTTGAGGCGCACCTTTTCTATACGCCATTAAACCAATAGAAGCGACCGTAGATAGATAAGCGATACCTTTTCTATCAACCCACCCTGTAAATATAACATTATCAAGGTCTGATGCCATTTTTTTCCAGAGCTCTCCCTGCTCACCTTCACCAGTAAACACGAACTGAACATGAGGATTATCAATTGCACGAGCAGCTTCTATGATAGGAGATAAATCATAAGTTCTTCCAAAAGTCCCCACAAACCAGACAATTACCTTTTCAGAATCAACCCCTAGCTTTTCAAAATGCTCGATTACTTCAGGTAAGCCATCTGATTCGTCATCAGATATCTTGTAGGCTAAAGGAAAAACAGAGTCCCTGCTATCAATGGTTCTCTTGGAGAAGCTTTCCGTCCAAGTTAAATACTTCTTCGAAACGGCGGTAATAGCAGTACAATTTTCAAAAATGTAATTGGTTTTTTTGTAATAATTTTTAAGGGCAAGTTTACCAAAAGGGCGAGCAAAACTTGGGATAGCATCCAAGAATATATCTGGCCATAAGTCTCTTACATCAACCACAACCGGAACAGACATTTCCATACCATATTTGGTTGCCTCATAGGCTAATTCAATGGTTGGGTAACAACAAAGAATTAGATCTGGTTTACTTTCATTTTTCGCCAACTCGATAAACTGCTGCGCAACTTCCCCATGGTTGATGATTCTAGATAGGGATACATTCTTTTTATACGGTCTATTAGAATGAAGGAACTTCATTGATAGATTGGCTTTGACATCAAGATGCTTATTATTATCAAACAAATACGATTTTGATTGATGATCAAATGTCGTTGTCCACCATGTAACTGAATGCCCAAGTGTGGACAATACTTCCGACAATATACCTATACGGTGAGGCCTCTCTCCATAGAGAGCCAAAGGTTCACCAGTCATAACTAACCAAATATTCATTAATTCTCGCCGTTCTTCTTTTTAAATATGAAAAACAAAATACTCATCAAGAGTGCTAGTTCTCCTAAAAACAACACTAAAGCTGGGGATAGTGCGTTAGTAGAAGTCATAATAGCAAACAACAATATAAAAACTATTACTTGCATAAATGTAGAGGCTCTGAAAACTTTAAGCATTGAGTTAGGTAGAATATAAAAATAAAGAATAACCGCAGAGCTCACTGATGTGAATGCAGCCAATATATAGTAATAATATTCACCTATATCTCTAAATCTTTCGAAAAAGTAAAATGCCACCTCAAAACGAAAAACCAAATAAATAGTTAAACCTAAAACAAAGTTAAATGACAACATCGAAACAATGCCGATAAGCATTTTCGATTGAAAGAATGCTTTATCACCACAGAATTTTAAATACGCTATTTGTATTATCGGCTGTACAATCGTTGTATACATGGATTTTAATCGCTCACCAAGTACATAAATAGCTGATGCAGAGTTCCCATAAGCAACCGCTATCACCATTGGAAGGAGGCTGTATATGGAGTAGGCAAGCGTCTTAGAAAGAAAGACTTCTTTGAGATACCCCAGCGAAGCCTTAATTTCAACATGACTTGGTAAAGCAACGGATCGTATTGTGTTATTGATTCGATATATTATTATCAGAGAGATCAATCCATTAAATAGTGCGACACCAGCTAAGTTTATATAAGACGTTGCAATCCATAGGTATGCAGCACCACCTAACCGGGTCAATGTCAATAATATAACCTCTGGTAACTTAATTGACTTAAAAGTCGCCCATGATGGCAATATCATTACGGGTAAAAAGTAACATAGGTAGCAAACAACCCATATGGCACTTAACGGATCATTAGAGAGAATCCCCCAAAGGTAATAGCCTATTATTGTAGTAAAAATGTAAATAATGACACTAATACCAATAAAAGCACCGGCCAATTTTGCCGTATCTCCCTTATAATCATTATTACTTAATGCTTTGGGGGCAACATACGAAATTCCACCTTCTGCAACAGCATAAGCAAGTACGCTTAAGCCTACTGCTGTCGAGAATAAAACAAACTGTTCAGGACTAAGGTTATTAGTAAAAACCAAAAAAATGATAAAGTTTATCGCCGATACGAAAATCTGACAATAAACTGCATATGCCGATCTCACCTGTAATACCTAGACAAAATATATTCAATGCTATCCGCGTGGAATTTTCTTCTTTTGTCTACTCCAACAAGACTAATCGATGCATGGCGCTCATCGTAAACCGCCAATGAAGGTTCATAAACTATAGTTTTATCTCGTGCTACTGCCTCTTCAGCGATGAATATCTCTTCACCAAATAAGAAACATTCAAATTCGGGTAGGTCTTTAAAGAAACCAATATCAGTAAATACAAATACAGCACCGTGCGGTGCATAGATTTCTGTACCAGCTTCGAAAGTGTCAGCTTCTCGTTTTAATCGCTTGAAGATCCACTCTTTTACTTTCGATAAAACATCATGTGTTGTAAATAAAAGACTATTACTATAGATTTTCTCTAAGAATTTAAGCTTAGAAAGACTCAACCGACTCATGTATTTAGGGTTTTGATCTACATCACCACCAATCGTAATAATAGCAGGAGCGATCATCGCGTGTTTTTTATTTTTCTTTTTATATAAAGAATCAAAGAAGCTTATATCGAAATACAAATCGCAATTGCAATATATAACTATATCAACATATTCTCTTGCTGAAACTAAATCCTGACATAATTTTAACCCTCCAAAGTAACCAGAATTAAAACCCAAAGTGTGTATTTTAAAATCAATATCATGTTGTGTTAGACTATCATTTAGATTTTTTAGCTCTCCACTATTTTTTCCAGAGTTATCCAAAATATTGAGTTCTAATTCGACATCGTTAATTTGATTTTTCGATTCAATCATCGAAGATACAAATCTATCGATTAAGTGATCATTATGGTAATTTACTGTAAATATTAATACTTTCATTTACTTCCATTCCTAACCAAGCATAAAAACACATAAGATGTGCACATAAAAATTGACAGTAACACTGAATTATATACAGCAATTGTCACAGTTAATGAAATCATAGCGCAAAATAACAACACCAATCTTATGCTTTCGGAAACAGCATAATTACCATTTTTGGTAAAGAACACATAAAACATAGAAATAATGCTATTGATTAAAAATAGTCCTAAGACTGAAAAGTCCTGAATTAAATAACGAAATGCTGTATAAATATTTGAAGCATTACCATATACATAGTAGCTCTCAGAATAGACACCTGAACTTCTAAATACCCCAGTTAAAGAAGGAAAGAAACTGAGAGGACCAATTAAAGTATACTTACCTAGAGTCAAGGGAACTTCGTTATACTCATTTACTAGCCAGTAACCTAACCCATAATAAGATGATAACAGGTAGTGGCAAATCATATTTAATAGTGAAAGGATAGATTCTGACTTACCACTTCTAAACATCAAAGTAGAAATAGCAAGCATTCCAACCAAAACGAGGTACTTAGAATTACGTATCAAAAACCTGAATACATCTTTCAAGCTATTAGAATAAAAAACACCACAGAAGAAAAAAACAAAGGCAAGAAATGAAGGCCATTTCTCAGTAGTTAAGACGGTATAAAGTACTATTGGCAAGAAAAGTAAAACAGTTTTAATACCATTATTTTTTTCCTGATTAAGGCCAACAATAAACAACAAAAAAAGGGAAATGGCTAGTATAAATGGATTGCCACTATTAGTTGTTGAGCTTCCTTCATAACGTATTGTCGTCGATTTATAAGATATTGCTTTAATTCCATCAATAGAAAAAATATCACTTAAGCTTCCGCCTGCATTATTAGCAATGACATATAAATTAGTTAACCCTGCAGCCAACCCCAATATAACAATGAAGTATGGTATTTTAGGGAAGCTAAACTTTATATTTGTTTCAATGTATTTTGTATACTTATAGCTAACCAAAAAAGGAAAAGAAACAAAAAAAACACATACAAAGCTCAGGTATGAATAGAATGACGGCACATATAATATAGCTGCAATTGAGTAAGCCATAAAAATCAAAAATATTAATAACACTTATTGCTTCCCATTATTACAGTTCCATTCAAAGATATACTTCCCAGGTTTTATGCTATCAAGCTTCAAGTCTTTATCGACTAGATTAATGCTTTTACCATCTGCCAATAACTGTGCATCATCACAGACTGGAAAACTGAAATCAATTTCCGCCGTCATCCCCCCGTCAAACTCTAAGCTATAAGAAATTGAATTATCAATCGTTATTTTATTAAGTTTAATATCACCATTGATAGTTGGTGTAATTGACTCATAGTTATCAATCCCCTCATCCTTAGGGGAAACTGTAAATTTTTTAAAACCTGGAGCAAGCGGTTTAATACCGACTAAATACCGACTAATAATGTTTAAAGGAGCAGTCCCCCAAGCATGATTAAGGTCCATATCAGGTTTGACAACAAAGTTCCATGACTCTGTTGTCATAGTGCTTTTTAGTATATCCATCATACCTAACCAACTTCTATTCCCAGAAGACGTTATAATCGCTAAGGCTTCATTGTGTTTTCCATTTTCATAAAGAGCTTCAAGAAAGTACTGATAAAGATAAACGCTACCAGACCGATCACTTAAAATACTCTCTAACACATCAGCAACATATTTTTCTGGTACGAGCCCAAACCTAAGGGCAAAAACATTTGATTGCTGTGACGAATGTTCCGACCAAGGTGCATCTTTTATAAGTCCACTTTTCTCATCAATGAATAATCGATGGTAAGATTTTTTTACAAGTTTAGCTCGTTCGCTAAAAAATTGAGCATCTTCATCGTAACCTAGTTCATTGGCCAAATAAGCCATTTTATTCAGCGTCGAAAAATGAAAGGCATTTACGACAGAATTAACTTCAGGTAACAGTCTAGAATTATCAACATATCCTTCAAGGTCTAATCGGTAAGCTATCGCTGCATTAGGAAGTGGAAACATTTCAACAATCGCTAAACGAAGTTTTTTAAATACTAGCTTAGTATAATACAACGCTAAATTACCTCGATCATCAATCGTGGCAAAATTGTCTCGCTCTGATATTGGCCAATCAACAATATCTGTGATTTTTTGCCCCTGATAGCCTATAGATTCAAGTAATTCTGGAGTTTGATTAGAAGATGAAATCAGGTAATCAGAGTTGGCTAAATCAACAAGAGTTCTAGCCTTTAATCGCTGATAATGCTTGGCAAGGTATTCAAGATCTCCTGTATAAAGATAGTCAGTATACGCGATAAAAACAGAATGCATGATCCATTCCGTTGGCCATGTACCTTTATTCAATAAGTGATCTTGCGTTCTTCTCGTCAAGGTCGGATCTGAATCAATCGCATAGACACCTAACTGATTAATATAAGCATCAGCCTCATAAGGCAGAATTTCACGATAGCCATCGATATGCATTCCTGCAAAACTCGTTGCTAGTATTGTGTGCCTAGTTAGGTCATAAACGCGATTCAAGTCATTACTACTTGACTTAAATTTACCTTTTTCACCATGAAAATCATAGGTTAATGCAACTTGATAAACATCATTCTCAATACCTTTATAACACCCATTCAGCACCTCGACATATCTAAATGGCATAACGCCCTTTAGATCAAAAGGAAGTTCGTAACCGCCAGGTATTATTCTTCGTGGAATGTCAGCATAATTATCTTCACCTACATTAATTGGCACGTCAATTGTTGTACGGTAGTATGCAATATTCTCTTTTTTGTTTTTTATTGAATTATATATATGTATACCATCGTGCAATTCACCTATTTTTATATCTAGGCGCTTTCCATAATTTTGATTATTAGCTGTGATACCTACACTGCCAAACCACGTGTTTTCAAACGAAAGTAAGCACTTCCCAGAGCTTATATACTCTACTTTCACAGGTTTGTATTTCGTTAATGTCATCCCTTCTAGTATTTTTTCCTGTGGAGGAAACTGCGCTAATTCAGCTCTGGTACTAGGGTCAAGTGTAAGTTCACTATCTTTTTTAATAACCTGCCTTACTTCTGCAACAAAGAAAATTAAGACAGCAATTACTGTAATAATTGCTATTGTTACCAATAATATCGGAAGTCTACCTTTCTTGGAGAAATCAAACATTTTCATTACTTTCCCCCCCCCTAAATAAAGATAATGACAATCCTAAAAGCAGTCCTAAAAGAGTATTTACAAAAATCAAGAGCCAACCATAAGATTTATTATCCTGTTCAAGGAAATTCACTATTGTTGAGAATTTATGTTTTACTGGTAGAAACGTTAGTTTATTTAGATAAGCTAATTTCCTGTTCTCTTTTTCGTAAGAGTAGTTTTCAGATATGCTTGAGTCACTTTTCATAGAATTTTGAAAACTATCATTTCTTGATTTAATCTCACTTACGAAAGATTGCTTAACGCCATCGATTATCTTAACTAACTCAATACCAACTTTACTATCAATGAATGATATATACTCATTCAATATTTTAACGGTGTCATTTTTAATCGGAAAATCATACTCGAGGTAATAGACTTCAGCATTAAGACGGTCAATACGCAGAGCATTCATGCTATTTATGAATTCTGAACTTGACTGTTTCCCTAGGACCCCGCTAGAGTGCTCGTTATAAAACTCTAGCTTTATTTTTTCTTTATTGAATTCATTAATAAAAAGTTCGAATGCATAATTATCTCGATTCATATTATCTAATGCACAAAGACGAGAAATATTACTTGTATATCCACTTTCGATTAGTTTATCAATACTACCATTTTCAGCAAGAGTATTTAGTTCATCGCTTGATAGGTGTCTAAATAACTCACCATTAAAGAATAACTTGTATATATCACATTGACTTCGAATCTTATACGCACCTCGGGAGTCGAGCCTTTTAAACTCTTTTAAAAAATCACCTACTAACTTTTTAGTATCGGGATTTTTTTTGCTATCACTAAAATCATTATAAACAGAGTTTTTAAATTCCAAAACATCATGTTTAAACCTATAATAATCATCTTCAGGAGATACATCAGATTTAGTGACTGTATACTTTGCCTCCCAAGATTGCTCTTGATTGGAAACATAAAGAAGTGAGCAAAAAAAAGAAACTGATGTGAATAATATAATCCACCATCTGCCTTTAAGAAGTAATTTTAAAATCATATTTTAATTCATCACTAACAAGTAAAAGATATTATATGGAGTGTGGATATTGTAGAGGTTTACAACTACATAAAGCGATGCCTTCGCTGTCTTTCTTTGATAAGAATGCTTCACCTAACAGAGGCCACTCAATACCAATATCTTTATCATTCCAGCAAATCGATACTTCTGCATTTGGATTGTAGTAATCCGTACACTTGTAAACAAACTCAGCTTCTTCACTGGTAACATAAAAACCATGCGCAAAGCCTTCAGGTACCCATAGCTGACGTTTATTTTCAGCCGATAAGTACTCCCCCACCCATTGACCAAAAGTCGGTGAGCCATCTCGAATATCCACGGCAACATCAAACACTTCGCCAGAAACAACACGAACTAACTTGCCCTGTGTGTTCTCAGTTTGGTAATGCAGGCCGCGTAAGATACCTTTCTTAGACTTAGAATGATTATCTTGTACAAAGCGTGTTGGCTTGCCTGTTACTAGCTCTTCAAATCGCTTTTGGTTCCAAGTTTCCATAAAAAAACCACGCTCATCACCAAAAACACTTGGCTCTATGATTTTTACATCAGGGATACGGGTATCAATTACTTTCATGTTTTATCCTGTATACGCTTGAATATTATTTAGTACGGCCTTCCAATCACTCGCTTCAACAGAAAACGCTTGTGTGATTTTATCAGTGCTTAACCGTGAATTGCTTGGACGTTTCGCTGGTGTTGGATATTGCTCGGTAGTAATACTGGATAAACTTGGTTTTTTAACCATAACGTTTTGCTTAACGGCTGAGTCAAATATAGCTTCTGCAAATTCAAACCAACTTACGTGTGGTAAGCCTGAAAAATGGTAAATACCAAACTCAACATTACCGCCTTGGGTTATGCACTTAGCCATTTGAATTAATGCTGTAGCAATATCGCCTGCGTAAGTTGGACCACCAAATTGATCACCAACAATGCTTAATGCATCGCGTGTTGCGCCTAGACGTAGCATGGTTTTGACAAAATTATTGCCGTTCTCACCAAACACCCAAGCAGTACGAAGAATAATGTGTTTATCACACGCGGCTGCTACAGCAAGCTCACCCGCTAATTTGCTTTCACCATAAACCCCTTGCGGATTGGTAGCATCCGTTTCCACATACTCACCCTCTTTGTTGCCTTCAAAGACATAATCGGTTGAGATATGCAGCATTGCAGCACCCACGCTTTGTGCCGCGAGCGCTAAGAATTTGGGTCCATCGCGATTTATCGCATAAGAAAGCCCAACTTCCTCTTCTGCTTTATCGACTGCAGTATGGGCGGCGGCATTGATGATGACCGTTGGCTGAAATTCAGCAACTGTCGCCTGTACTGCCTCTTGATTAGTGATATCAAGGTGCTCTTTATCCAAAGCACGAACTGTAATATTTTCGTTATTGGATAACTGTTGAATTAAACAGGAGCCCACTTGACCATAGCAACCCGTAATCAGTATTCGCATCACTTTATCGCCTTATTATTCTGAATTTCGTTCACTAAGCGCGTTAAATATTGGCCATATTCATTTTTCATCATTGGTTTGGCTAGAGTCAAAACTTGCTCATCACTCAACCAACCGTTACGCCACGCGATTTCTTCTAAACAAGCGACTTTCAAGCCCTGTACGTTCTCAATCGTTTGAACGAAAGAAGAGGCTTCATGAAGGCTTTCGTGAGTACCTGTGTCTAGCCACGCAAAGCCACGGCCTAATAACTCAACATTCAGAGAACCACCATTGAGGTACATTTCATTAAGTGTGGTAATTTCGAGTTCGCCACGGTGAGATGGTTTAACCTGTTTGGCCATTTCAACGACACGGTTGTCGTAAAAATACAACCCAGTTACGGCATAGTTAGATTTTGGTGCTTCCGGCTTTTCTTCAATTGAAACGGCTTTCATCTCTTCATCAAATTCCACCACACCAAAACGCTGTGGATCTTTGACTTGGTAACCAAACACGGTTGCGCCAGATTCTCTTGAAGCGGCACTTTGTAGTGTTTTAGAAAAAGATTGACCATAGAAAATGTTATCACCAAGCACTAAACAAACACTGTCGTCACCAATAAATTCTTCTCCGATAATAAAAGCTTGCGCTAAGCCATCCGGGCTTGGCTGAATCGCGTATTCAAGGTTAATACCGAAATCAGAACCATCACCGAGTAGGCGTTGAAAACCTGCATTGTCTTCCGGTGTGGTAATAATCAAAATGTCTTTTATGCCAGCGAGCATTAATGTCGAGATTGGGTAAAAAACCATAGGTTTGTCGTAAATAGGTAATAGTTGCTTTGATACTCCGCGAGTCAACGGGTATAAACGAGTGCCAGATCCTCCGGCTAGAACAATACCTTTCATTATTTATTTCCTTTTGATCCTGTTGCTTCTACACCCAAACGCTCACGTTGATAGCTACCATCTTGCACGTTTTGACACCATGTCGAGTTATCTAGATACCATTGCACTGTCTTGCGAAGACCCGTTTTAAATGTCTCTTCCGGCGTCCAGCCAAGTTCACGTTGCATTTTAGATGAATCAATAGCATATCGACGGTCGTGACCAGGGCGGTCTTGAACATAAGTAATTTGCTCTGCATACGCTGACTCTTTCGGCACTAACGTATCTAGGATTTCACAAATCGTGCTCACGACTTCGAGATTTTTCTTCTCGTTGTGTCCACCAATATTATAGGTCTCGCCTACCTTACCTTCAGTCACGACTTTGTAGAGTGCTCGAGCATGGTCTTCCACAAACAACCAATCACGAATCTGATCACCTTTACCGTAAATAGGTAAATCTTTGCCTTCTAGCGCATTAAGGATAACCAATGGAATCAGCTTCTCCGGAAAGTGATACGGGCCGTAGTTGTTTGAGCAGTTCGTTACCATAGTTGGAAGCCCGTAAGTGCGTAACCATGCACGAACTAAATGATCGGAGCTTGCTTTTGATGCAGAGTATGGGCTTGATGGCTCATACGAGGTTGTTTCTAAAAACATCGGCAGCTCTTCATTAGCTGAAGGCTCTGTCCCCGTTTCAAGATCATCGGGATGTGGAAGGTCGCCATAAACTTCATCAGTAGAGATATGATGAAAACGAAACTCTGACTTTGCACTTTCTTCAAGCGTATTCCAATACTCTCGAGTCGCTTCTAACAAGGTATAGGTGCCGACAATATTAGTTTCAATAAATGCCGCTGGGCCAGTGATTGAACGGTCAACATGCGACTCGGCTGCGAGGTGCATCACCGCATCCGGTTTATGCTCAACAAAAACACGATCAAGTTCTGAACGATTACAAATATCAACTTGCTCGAAGACATAATGCTCGTTCGAATCAACTTCAACAAGTGACTCTAAGTTTCCTGCATAAGTGAGCTTATCAACGTTGATTACGCTGTCAGATGTATTATTTATAATATGACGTATAACTGCTGAACCGATAAAACCAGCACCACCGGTGACTAATATCTTCACAAAAACTCCTAAAGTAAGCCTGGAAAATCAACTCCTAGCACGTAAGGCGCTTGCCATTAAGCATGCTACCGCCCATTGGTCATAAAGCGAAACCACACTACGCATTCAAAGTTAAAAATGTAAATTCACCTATTATCTATGCATGAGTGAATATAATCAAAAAAAAATCCAGTTATGTGCGTCAGTAAGCTAACTCTATGTACACCAAACCCAAAACCTCGCTATACTCCTGACCTATAGTTTTTCGCCCAATAACGAATAAGAGTTCAAGATATGCAAGAGTTAGTTCCATTTGTTCAAGAGAATATGATTTTAGCCATCGTATGGATCGGCTTGGTTGTTGCCATCATTGCGAACGTTATCAAGACATCAAACGCAGCCTACAAAGAGATCACGGCAGCGCAAACCACACACATGATTAACCGTGAAAACGGCATTGTGGTTGATATTCGTACTAAGGATGAGTTCAAAAAGGGCCATATTACGGACGCAGTTCACATTTTGCCGTCAGACATCAAAGCAAATAGCTTTGGTAGCCTTGAAAGCCACAAAGCAGACCCAATCATCGTAGTATGCAAGACAGGTCAAACCGCTCAAGAAAGCGCTAACCTACTGGTTAAAGCAGGTTTCGAAAACGTAAGCGTACTGAAAAGCGGCTTAGTGGCTTGGAGCGAAGCTAACCTTCCTTTAGTTAAAGGCAAGAAGTAGTTAAAGGTAAGAAATAGGTTAAAGGCAAGAAGCGGCTGACCGATAAACTAACTTTCAGGCTCTGTTCGATAAATATAATGAACAGAGTCTAATTTAAAATTTTTAAGGACAAGAAAATGGCTGAAGCAGCACAACAAGACGCACAACAAAACTTCGCAATCCAACGTATCTTCCTAAAAGACGTCTCTTTCGAAGCGCCAAACTCTCCAGACATGTTTCAAAAAGAGTGGAACCCAGATGTAAAACTGGACCTAGACACTCAAAGCCGTGAACTTGGCGAAGGCGTTTACGAAGTCATCCTACGTCTAACGGTTACGGTTAAGAACGCAGAAGACACTGCATTCCTTTGTGAAGTTCAACAAGGCGGTATCTTCTCTGCAAGCGAAATGGAAGCTGGCCAACTGGCTCATTGCCTAGGTGCATTCTGCCCGAACATCCTATTCCCATACGCTCGTGAAACGATTTCTAGCCTAGTGGTTAAAGGTACGTTCCCACAACTGAACCTAGCGCCAGTAAACTTTGATGCTTTGTTCATGAACTACCTACAAAACCAAGCTCAACAAGCTGAACAAACTGAAGGCGAGCAAGCTTAAGTTTTCAAATAGAGCTTAGGTTTTCAAATAGAGCTTAAGCTTTCAAGTAGAGCTTAAGTTTCGAAATAGAACTACTCTGACTAATGCTCAAATCGCTTATTTTTAAGAAGCTGGGCTTTTATTAGATAGCTAGTTTTCGTTAAATAGTTAGCTTTTAAATGCACATCGTAGCTTCTGCGATGTGCATTTTTTATTTACACTGTACTTTGATAGAGAGATTTTTCTTCTTAGTAAAGAGTTTCTCCCGAACTCCTCGATTTCCCTCATTATTTTTAGGTGGAAGCATGACAAAAACAACTCGCCCGACTCACGCGAAAGCCGCTTACGGTAAAGATAGCGCTTACGGTAAAGACAGCGCTTACGGTAAAGACATCGCTATGACAGTGATAGGCGCAGGTTCTTATGGGACATCTTTAGCGATCTCTCTAGCGCGTAACGGTGCCAATGTTGTTCTTTGGGGACATGACCCTGTTCATATGGCTCGCCTTGAATCTGAGCGTGCGAACAACGAGTTTCTACCAAATATAGAATTCCCAGAAAGTTTGATCATTGAATCTGACTTAGAAAAAGCAATAACTTCAAGCCGAGACCTTTTGCTTGTTGTCCCGAGCCACGTATTCGGCGTCGTGCTTAACAGCATTAAACCTTACTTAGCCTCAGACTCTCGCATCTGTTGGGCGACCAAAGGCTTAGAGCCTGAAACCGGTCGTTTACTTAAAGATGTCGCGCATGATGTGCTTGGTGATGGCTACTCACTAGCTGTTCTATCAGGACCTACCTTTGCCAAAGAGTTAGCGATGGGCATGCCAACGGCTATCTCTGTAGCTTCACCTGATGAAGTTTTCCTAGAAGAGCTTCAAGAAAAAATTCACTGCGGTAAAACATTCCGCGTGTACGCAAACTCCGATTTCATTGGTATGCAGCTTGGCGGCGCAGTGAAGAATGTTATCGCAATTGGCGCAGGCATGTCGGATGGTATTGGCTTTGGTGCTAATGCACGTACCGCACTCATCACTCGCGGCTTGGCTGAAATGAGCCGATTAGGTGCTGCTCTTGGCGCGCAACCAGAAACCTTCATGGGTATGGCTGGATTAGGCGACCTAGTACTAACGTGTACTGATAACCAATCACGTAACCGTCGCTTTGGTTTGGCGCTTGGCGCAGGCAAAGATGTAGATACCGCACAAGAAGAAATTGGCCAAGTCGTTGAAGGTTATCGCAACACCAAAGAAGTTTGGTTATTATCAGAACGCATGGGCGTTGAGATGCCAATTGTTGAACAAATTTATCAAGTGTTGTATCAAGGGAAAGATGCACACTTAGCAGCACAAGATCTACTTGCACGAGACAAGAAGTCAGAAAGATAGTAAGAGCAGATACGGGATTCGAGTAAACGAGATACGAAAAGAGTAAAAGCGGATACGAGATTCGGGTAAACGAGATGCGAAAAGAGTAAGAGCAGATTGAGCGCTTAAAGAAGGCTGCTTTTCGTTATCCGCATCTCGCGACTCTAATCTGTTCTTTACATCTCGCTCTTCGTATCTCGGTTACTCGCATCAGCTCTTATCGCTCTTCGAATCTAGCATCTGCCCCTTAAAAATAATGGATGGTAAAATGAAACACTGTGAACAACAAAAAGTTTGGCAATGCATTGTGAAGGAAGCTCGACAGCAGTCGGAGCAAGAACCTATGCTTGCGAGTTTTTATCATGCCACGATCATCAACCATGAAAGTTTAGGCGCAGCCCTTAGCTACATCCTAGCAAACAAGCTAAAAACAGCTTCAATGCCTGCAATGGCGGTGCGTGAAGTGGTTGAACAAGCATTTAAACAGGACCAATCTATTATTGATGCGGCAGCTTGTGATATTTGCGCGACAGTAAATCGAGATCCTGCGGTCGAGATGTACTCGATGCCTCTGCTTTATCTGAAAGGCTACCATGCTCTACAAGGCTACCGAGTGGCTAACTGGCTATGGAAACAAGGTCGCATTGCGCTTGCCACTTACTTACAAAACCAAATTTCGGTTGCTTGCCAAGTGGATATTCACCCAGCAGCTCGTATCGGCAAAGCTATCATGCTCGACCACGCGACAGGCATTGTAATTGGTGAAACAGCCGTCGTTGAAAATGATGTATCGATTCTTCAAGACGTGACCCTTGGTGGTACAGGTAAAGAAGGTGGCGATCGTCACCCTAAAATCCGCGAAGGCGTAATGATTGGTGCCGGCGCTAAAATACTCGGCAACATTGAAGTGGGTGAAGGGGCGAAGATTGGTTCTTGCTCTGTGGTTCTACAAGCCGTACCACCTCATACAACAGTCGCTGGGGTTCCTGCAAAAATTGTCGGTAAACCGAAAACAGACAAACCCTCTTTGGATATGGACCAAGGGTTCAACGGTCGCTCTCAGAACTTCATCCATGGTGATGGGATTTAAGAGCAAATTCGAGATGCGAAGAGCTTAAAAGCAGATGCGGGATTCGATTCAGCGAAATTCGAAAAATCAAGAGCAGATGAATACAACTAAATGACGATAATGATGAAACAAATTCGAGCCATTAGCCGGACTCTTATGATATCTGCCAGCCTTTGCGCTGCTCTGTTATCTACATCGTCATTTGCCGCCTCTCAGGGGGAACTGAAAGGCGTATCGAGCGAAATATCTCGCCAACAAAAAAACCTTTCCTCACAGCAGAAAAAACTCGATAGCCTACAGGCAAACCTCAAGAAACAAGAGCTGTCGATTGTGTCGCTTGAAAAGGCGATTCTAGACAGTAAAAAGCAACTCAATACGGCCAATGCAAATCTTGCCAACTTAGACACCAAGATTAAAGCGCTTACGGCTCAGAAAAAAATCCATACCGACAAGTTAGAACAACTGATTCAAACTTACTACATGACAAGTCGAGCTAAAGCGTCTTCTCACATCCTCAACACTGGTGTGGAAGAAGATCGTATCAGTCACTACTACCAACACCTTGCCAAAGCGCGTTCCGCAACAATCAAAACGATTGAACAGACGCAACTTGAATTAGAAGAAAGCCATAAACAGCGTCAACTTGAGCAAGAACAGATAGCAACACTGCTAAAACAGCAAACCACCAAGCGCGACAAGCTATCTAAGACTCAAACTCAGCGTAAGAAAACCGTTGGCAGTATTAAAAAGAACATTTCGGGTGATAAGAATTACTTGGCGGAGCTTCAGCGCAATGAAACTCGCCTAAAAGCTGAAATAGCGAAAGCGGAAAAAGCTGCTCGCGAGAGACGTAATGCAATCCCTATGGATGGGTTAGCCAAACGTAAAGGCAAACTGCCTTGGCCAATCAAAGACAAAGTTCTGCATAACTACGGCTCACGCCAAACGGGTCAAATAAACTGGAAAGGCATGGTGATCAAAGCTAAGTACGGTCAGCAAGTTAAGTCTGTTTATTCAGGCACGGTGGTTTTTGCTGAGTACTTACGCGGTTATGGTTTAGTAGTACTGCTTGATCACGGTAAAGGCGATATGACGCTCTATGGCTTTAACCAAGCACTACTGAAGAAAGAAGGTGACAAGGTTAAAGCGGGTGAAGCGATTGCACTTGCTGGTGACACTGGCGGCCAAACGCGCCCATCTCTGTATTTTGAGATTCGCAGAAACAGCCAAGCTCAGAATCCAAAGAGTTGGTTAGTTAGGTAAGAGCAGATACAGGATTCGAGTAATCGAGATGTGAAGAGCGGAAAATCTCTGAATTTATATTTATCAGGCTTCGTCATTCCAGAATTGAGGAACGAAATATCTGGAATCTCGCTACTACATTGTTAGCCTCGAGGATAAAGAGATATTCCCTATCACGCTCGTACCTCGCTGTAGGGAATGACTTCGCGGTTCATATCCCACCCCTCAAACCTGCTCTTCCCCGTTCTTCGTATCTCGAATCTCGGTTACTCGCATCTTTCTACTTGGAGTTCAAAGCCCTTACACCATCTTCCAACAATGTCAGCTGTTCAAAACCTTGGGCAGTCGCAATCGGCTTAACGGTGGCGATCATCTGCAACATTCCTTGATGTACCACTTGCTCGGTAATTTGGGCTTTTGGAGACATCGCAGATTGATAAGCTAACCAACCTGATGCGATCAAGTGAAGAGAAGTGACCATCGACTTCATTTCCGTATCCGTTGCTTTGAGCAAGTTCAACTCAACGAAGGCTCTCATAATATCCACAAGATTCGTTTGCAGCTTTTCTTGTACGGCCATGTAATCAAGGTGGAGTTTTTCATCACGTGACAATATTTCAGGTAGGTTCGCATAGAAGAATCGGTACTTCCACATCAACGTGAAGATAGAATCTAAGTAGCGTTTTAGTAGCGTCAGGCTTTCTTGTTGGCCTTGAATCGGCGTGAACCTTTCAAGTAACTCTGTTGAATAGAGCGTAAAGATGTCACGTACAATTTCTTGTTTGTTACGGAAGTGGTAGTAGAGGTTACCAGGGCTAATCTCGATATGCTCAGCAATATGATTGGTCGTAATACTGCGCTCACCGTGCTCATTAAAAAGCTCTAGAGCAGCGTAAACAATCTTGTCACGTGTTTTCATTAGTTATTAGTATCCCTATCCGTTTAGTGGTTCAGTATATCGCCACTAAGCGGATAGATCGAGCTGATAACATCTGGTCGAATTAGCAAGCGCTAAAATTCACCTTCAATCCATAATACCTTTGATCAATCACAGCTGTAATTAATCGCTGCTGGAATCAATCACTGCCAAAGAGGTCTCGTGTGTACACCTTATCTGCAACGTCTGCGATTTCATCGACCATTCTATTGGATACAATCACATCTGATACGGCTTTGAACTCTTCTAGGTTAGAATAAACCTTCGAGTTAAAGAAATGCTCTTCTTCCAACACAGGTTCGAACACGACCACTTCAATACCTTTAGCTTTCAAACGCTTCATGATGCCTTGAATCGACGACGCACGGAAGTTGTCCGAGCCGGCCTTCATGATCAAGCGATAGATACCTACAATTTTAGGCGAGCGCCTAATAATGGACTCCGCAATAAAGTCTTTACGAGTGCGGTTAGCGTCAACAATAGCGCCCACAATGTTGTTAGGCACATCTTGGTAATTCGCCAACAACTGCTTGGTGTCTTTCGGTAAGCAGTAACCACCGTAACCAAATGAAGGGTTGTTGTAATGATTGCCAATTCGAGGATCTAAGCCAACACCTTCGATAATCTGACGAGAATCCAAGCCATGCGCTTCAGCGTAAGAATCAAGCTCGTTAAAATACGAAACACGCATCGCGAGGTAGGTATTTGAGAAGAGCTTGACTGCTTCCGCTTCTGTAGAGTTAGTAAACAGTACGTCGATATTCTCTTTTTCTGCGCCTTCAACAAGAAGGTTTGCAAATACTTTAGCTCGCTCAGAACACTCACCAACGATAATGCGTGATGGGTGTAGGTTATCGTACAGGGCTTTGCCTTCACGTAAAAATTCTGGTGAGAACATAATGTTGTCACAACCTAAATCTTCTTTAATCTGCGCAGTGTAACCGACAGGGACTGTTGATTTTATGACCATCACAGCACCTGGGTTTATGCTCATAACATCTTTAATAACAGACTCAACAGAGGATGTATTAAAATAGTTACTTTTGGGGTCATAATCGGTAGGCGTTGCTATGATAACAAATTCAGCATTTTTATATGCTGCCTTGTCTGTTGTTGCTCTAAAGTTCAGCTGTTTATTCGATAAAAAATGTTCGATTTCGCCATCAACAATCGGTGATTGCTTCTTATTAAGCATAGTCACTTTTTCTTCAATGATATCGACAGC
This sequence comes from Vibrio sp. 10N.222.47.A9, assembly GCF_963872585.1. Classification (NCBI taxonomy): domain Bacteria; kingdom Pseudomonadati; phylum Pseudomonadota; class Gammaproteobacteria; order Vibrionales; family Vibrionaceae; genus Vibrio; species Vibrio sp. 10N.222.47.A9. Next base: position 57,944 of record NZ_CAWNBB010000033.1, read on the forward strand.
TACCACTTCGTGGTTTTGTGCTAATAACATCGCATTTGATAAGCCGACATATCCTGTCCCAGCTACTGCAATTTTCATACTAATACCTATAGCTTTGAGTTATTTACTCAATTTAATTCATAATTTAGCTGGTCATATCATACTCTGGTTGGAGAATTATTCCACTAGCCCGCCTTATCCATTCCTTGCTATACTCACCAAAGTTTTATATTCAAAAGAGTAGGGAAAATATGATTATCGTAACTGGTGGTGCTGGCATGATCGGCAGCAATATTGTGAAAGCACTCAATGACGCAGGCCACAACGATATTCTAGTTGTCGACAACCTCAAGAACGGTAAAAAGTTCAAGAACCTTGTAGACCTAGACATCACTGACTACATGGATCGCGACGACTTCCTAACTCAAGTTATGGCTGGCGATGATTTCGGCCCTATTGAAGCTATTTTCCATGAAGGTGCTTGTTCGGCAACGACCGAGTGGGATGGTAAATACATGATGCTCAACAACTATGAGTACTCAAAAGAGTTACTGCATTACTGTGTTGAGCGTGAAATCCCCTTCCTATATGCCTCTTCAGCTGCAACTTACGGTGAGACAGAGACTTTCATCGAAGAAAAAGAGTATGAAGGCGCATTAAATGTCTACGGTTACTCTAAACAACAATTTGATAACTACGTTCGTCGCCTAGCCGCGGATGCTGTTGCGCATAATGAGACGTTACCTCAAATTACTGGTTTCCGTTACTTCAATGTTTACGGTCCCCGCGAAGATCACAAAGGCAGCATGGCCTCTGTTGCTTTCCACCTAAACAACCAAATGAACGCCGGTGAGAATCCTAAACTGTTCGCAGGTAGCGAAACATTCCAGCGTGATTTTGTGTATGTCGGTGATGTGGCAGCAGTAAACCTGTGGTTTTTAGAAAATGGTGTTTCTGGCATATTTAACTTAGGCACCGGCAATGCTGAGTCTTTTGACGAAGTTGCCAAAGCGGTAATTAAACACCACGGTAAAGGTGAAATCGAAACGATTCCTTTCCCTGAACATTTAAAAGGCGCTTACCAAGAGTTTACTCAAGCTGACCTTACGAAACTTCGAGCAGCAGGCTGTGACATTGCATTTAAAACGGTAGCGCAAGGCGTTGCCCAATACATGCAAATTATAAACAAGTAGCATCACGTGTAAACTTAGGGGGTAAAATACTCCCCCTACACCTCTTAGCTTCTAAATCCAGCGACAAAAAAGTAAATTTGTGCTGTGCGCAAATACTCTATATACCCTCGAATACAATAAAAAAGTAAAGTGATATAGAAAAGCTAAGTAACTTTTAAGGTTAATGATTTTAAATGACAGAGCAACGCGATGACTTTGATCCAAAAGCTTACAACCCTAGTTTTGGGCGGGCTTTCCTCGCACCTAAGTTATGGGGAACATGGTTAGCTGTAATATTAGCACTCCCAGTAGCCTTACTTCCATTGTGTTTTCATCAATGGTTAGCGCGCATTATTGCTTTAAAGCTATCTAAATCGAAAAAAGGTCCAGCTCACAGAGCCCGGGTAAATTTTGAGCTATGCTTTCCGAAGCTCAGTTTTCAAGAGCGCGAGCAATTAATTTATAAAACACTATACACAGCTAGCGTCTTTGTACTGCGCTTTAGCTTACTTACCTTAAAATCAAAATCCTGGTTACAAGAACAATGTGAATTCTCTGGAAAAGAAAACCTGACTAAACATACCGACAACGGTGAAAACGTCATATTATTAGTCCCGCACTCATGGGCAATTGATATTCCTGCAATAATGCTTGCTTCTATGGGACTCCCAGTTTCAGCGATGGCAAAAAAACAAAAGAACCCAGTGTTTGATTGGCTTATGCATCGTCAAAGAATTCAGTATGGCGGCCGTGTGTATGAACGTTCTGGAGGAATAAAACCATTTATCAAATCAATTAAAGATGGATACTTGGGGTATTACTTACCAGATCAAGACCATGGTGCAGAACTCAGTGAGTTCGTCAGCTTTTTTGATACAACCAAAGCTACCCTACCAGGGCTAAGTAAATTGGCTAAGTTATCTAGAGCTAAGATAGTTCCGCTTTTCGCATCAATCGACCCTGAAACAGGAAAGTACGCCTTAGAGGTACTGCCCGCCCTTGAATTTCAGAGTGAAGATCAGGCAGATGCTCGAGCTATGAACCAAGCTATTGAAACGTTTGTTGAGCCAAAGCCAGAACAATACATGTGGATTCTACAGCTTCTCTATACACAGAAAAATGAAACAAACTTCTACAATTTATTTAAGTCCCGTTACAATCTTGATTGGAAGATTATTACAGACAATCACACGAATAAAGAAAATAAGAAAAAATGACCATACTCACTAATAATCGTTACCTTGTCAGTTCAATTGTTTCTGGCTTCTTTTTTTCATTTTTACTATTAACTGGGGATAGCTATAAGTTTTCAACTCTCCCATTGGTGTTAGTTGCTTTATTTACTCTGCCATGGACATTTAAAAATAGTAACGGCATCTATATTAAGTATACAACTGGTGCAATGTTAGGTTATTTTTTAGTTACCCTATTGTCATTAACAATTAATGGTGGTGATTTAGGTCAACTAGATATGCCTAGCAGAGTTATTTTTGCAGTGGTTGTTATGCTATATATTGCCAATAGCCCTCCATCGATCAAATTTATATTTTATTCTATTTGTCTGGGTGCCAGTATCGCAGGCACACTGGCCATATATCATTATGTAACAACAGGAGAGCGAGCCTTTTACGAAAATGGCTATATGGTGATTCAAGCTGGAGGCATAGCTTCATCACTTGCTTTATTATCAATAGTAGCTCTAATTTATGCGAAACAAACCAAAGAATTGTTGTTAATCACGATATCTAGCGTCAGTATAATTCTAGGTTTATCAGCCACTTTACTTGCAGGTTCGAGAGGAGCCTGGATACTACCACCTTTTATTATTATTTATCTATTTTATATTTATAAAGATAGCTTTTCTTTTCGTTCTAAAGTTATTGCGATACTATCGATAACTGCGACTATTATTTTCATATCCCCAACAATCAAACCCAGAATTGATGCGATGCTTTCAGATATTCATAGATATCAAAATAGTTATTCAAAAACATCTTCCGGGGCTCGTTTAGAAATGTGGAAGTCAGCTACATATTCTGCCTTAGATAAGCCGATATTCGGCCAAGGCTTTGATGGTGTCAAACGAGCAAAGAAGGCACAAATCGAAAAAGGGTTGGTTGACAAACAAGTGTTGAAATCAAAACGTGCACACAATCAATTTTTTGAAGAGCTTCAAACAAAAGGGCTCATAGGATTGTTTACTATGTTTGCCTTCTTCGGAGTTCCACTCTATCTATTATGGAAAAAAATTAGCACATCACGATCTAGAAATAATCAGTATTTTTTTGCGGTAGCGGGAATTGTTCATATAACCTCCGTAATTGGTTTTAGCTTAACTCAACACTATCTCGCTCACCATTCAGGCATCCTTTTTTATTCGATAGGTACCGCTATATTCTTTGGTGCGGCATATTCAAAACATAACGAGCAAGAAACGATAGCATCATGAAAATCCTCATAATAGGACCGTCTTGGGTCGGTGACATGGTGATGTCACAATCTCTATACACAACGCTAAAACAACAATATCCAGGCGCGATTATAGATGTTATCGCTCCAAACTGGTGTAAACCGATTTTGGACCGCATGCCAGAAATCAACCATGCAATCGATATGCCTATTGGCCATGGGGAGTTCAATTTTTTGGGTCGTCGTGCTTTAGGTAAAACACTACGAGCAACTCAATACGACCAAGCTTTCATTTGTCCCAATTCAGCAAAGTCGGCTCTCATCCCTTGGTTTGCTAATATCCCAAAACGAACGGGATGGAAGGGGGAAATGCGCTATGGACTATTGAACGACCTTCGACCAAATAAAAAGTCGTTTCAATATATGGTCGAACGCTATGTCGCGTTAGCACACCCTAAAGAAAGTATGCTTGATTCTAGCTCACTTGGTGGACTCGAAAATTTACCTCGACCAGCTTTAACCATTAACAAGAAAGAGCAACTCGAAACAGCTAGAAAGTTCAACCTAGCTTTAGATGGCGGTATCATCGGCCTTTGTCCTGGGGCGGAATTTGGCCCCGCAAAAAAATGGCCAGAGGCGCACTACGCAGAAGTTGCAACGGCAATGAGTAAAGTGAACAAACAAGTCTGGCTATTTGGTTCGCAAAAAGATCTCGAAACCTGTAATAGTATTAAGAATCTAGTTCCAGAAGGGCTACGCCAAAACATTCATGTATTGGCAGGTCAAACAAGCCTTATTGAAGCTGTAGACTTGCTTGGAGCATGTCAAACTGTAGTCGCGAATGATTCTGGCTTAATGCATGTTGCTGCCGCGGTTGGTTGTAAAGTCGTAGCAGTTTATGGGTCCACATCACCCAAATACACGCCACCTTTAGCAAAGAAAGTTGAAATCGTACATACCGATATTGCCTGTCGACCTTGTTTTAAGCGTGAGTGTCAATTTAACCATCTCAAGTGCTTGAGTGAGCTATCACCAGCACAAGTACTCTCAAGTATTCAAAGACTTGAAGCGATTACGGTTAGTTCATGTTAATTCGCACGCTTTACACTCTATTTCTCACTTTAGTTTCCCCTGTACTATTATTTGGGCTCTATAGAAGCAAGCCAAACAAGCCAAAATTTGGAAATCGTTGGAAAGAACATTTTGGGATAATCCAGAAACTAAAATCAAATGATCGCCCGATCTGGATTCACGCAGTATCAGTAGGTGAGTGCATCGCCGCTACCCCATTAATTAAAGCATTGAAAAATGAAAATCCGACACAACCTATTTTAGTTACAACAACAACAAGTACCGGCGCGGAACAAATTTCAAAGCTTGGTTCTTTGGTCGAACATCGCTACATGCCGATAGATTTTAGGTTTGCAGTTAAGTCTTTTCTAAAAATAATTCAGCCCCGCAAGATGCTAATAATAGAGACCGAACTCTGGCCAAATACTCTCAATGAAGTACACCAATTTGGTGTACCGATAATTATCGTAAATGCTAGGCTTTCTAAAAAATCGTACAATAATTACGCTAAACTTCAGCCAATCTTCAACCTCATTACGCCATGTTTAACTCAAGTATTATGTCAAAATAAAATAGATGCCGATTATTTCCATTCTTTAGGCATCCCCCACGCTAAATTGAAAATCACTGGTTCAATTAAATTCGATATTGAGATATCAACCACAGCTAAAAAATTGGCCAAAGATCTACGACAAAACATTGGGGGTGCTCGCCCCATTTGGATAGCTGCGAGCACTCATAAAGGTGAGGATATTCACATACTGAATGCTCACAAGCAGGTTTTAAAAGAAATACCTAATGCTTTACTTATATTGGTTCCAAGACACCCAGAAAGGTTTAATGATGTTTTTGAGCTGTGTGCACAACAAAACTTTGAGTCAGTTAGACGAACATCAAAGAGACAGGTGAGTAAAACCACTCAGGTATATCTAGGTGACACAGTGGGTGAGATGCTAACGTTTATAGGAGCTAGCGATACTTGCTTCATGGGTGGGAGCTTATTAGGAACGGAGGTCGGGGGGCACAACGTCCTCGAGCCAGCAGCTTTAGGTGTCCCAATTATCACAGGGCCAAGCTACTATAATTTTTCATTTATTGTCGAGAGCCTAATCAACATAGGGGCTATCCAAATATCAACGTCCATAAATTTGGGAAGCACTGTCTCAGACTTACTTTTAGAACATAATCAGCGCGATGAGCAATCAAATAAGCTCCTTGATTTTGTTAAAAAAAATAGCGGCTCTCTAAAGAAAACACTTACCTTAGTTAACGAGTATTAGAATGAATCTTTTTTTAGTTACATCACCATTACAGTATATCTGTGCTGTTGAAGCTCGAGAACACTTACGCTGCAAAAATAACATTCTAGTTCTCATGAATCAAAATGGCACTCACGGGCTAACTCAACAACGAAAAATCGTAAACCTGAAAGATTGGGATTATGTCATTGAAATCGAGCGAGGAAACAGAAGCTTTGTATTTCCTAAAGTAATTAGAGAAGTTAAAAAGCTCCTTAATACGAAAAGGCTGTCTCACTTTTTTTATGCTGAGTATAACGCTTGGTGGACGAAGCTACTTATTCGGAACCTTCCCATCGACAAAGAAATCTATTTTGATGACGGTACATTAACACTTCTTGAGTATCAAAAGTTCATCCTTACAGAGAATGAATTCTATCGACCTCGCCTAATTCAAGATTTTGTCGTTCGTTGTAATGGCAGTAAGCCAATAGGTCGGTTAGCTCAATCTGAAAACCTAGAAATATTTACTATGTTTGATTTAAAACCCAGTAAGTTCACCGTACATAAAAACTCTCTGAAAAGCCTAAAAGGCAAATATGGACATCCCACACTGTATGATGAAAATGCTCCAATAGGTTTTATTGGTCAAGGAGCGATTGGTGACAAAAACCACAAATCCATCGACGAGTATTTGTCAGAAATATTAAAAATTTCACATAATGCACAAAGGGATATCCTTTACTTCCCCCATAGAACAGAAAAAAAACCAGTTCGTGATGCATTAATAAAATCAGGCAAAGTAAAGTATCACTGTAGTGAGTACCCGTTAGAAATAGAGTTAATCGACAAAAAAATCAAACTATCATCACTTATCGGAACATTCTCAACCGTGATGTTTTCATGTCGACTGCTCTACCCTGAAATGCCAATATACTCAATATCGAGTAGCAATCTTGATAAATCCTTTGAACGAGAATTAAAGCAACAGATGCTAAGTAACAACATAAAGGAATTTATTGCTAAGTAGCTCTTTCCATAAAAAACTGAGCCAAGTCAAAATCGATTTCAGTATCAATATCAAATGAGACATCATTATCCATCACGTAAGCATAGGTCTCTGATGTATAACGTATTTCATTATATTCACGGAGCTTTTTTACATCAAAGATGTAAATAGCGCCATTGAGTCGATAATATTGACTTATATCCTGAGATCTTGATAGAGCCTCAGGCCTAATGAAGTCGCCCATAGAGTTATCTTTAGGCAAAGTATTAGACCAAAGAGGGGGGTGTTCACAAGGCGTAACAGATACAACCGAAAATGCTTTCTGTTTGATGAATAGATCTAGAGCTTCATCAATATGTTCTGCTGTTCGCAGAGGAGATGTAGGTTGAAGTAAAACAACAATATCAACATCAGGAGCAAATTTTTCTAGACTATATAATAAAACATCTTCTGTTTTTGCTGTATCTGAAGCTAATTCAGCAGGCCTCAACTCAGGCAATTCAACATCCAATTGACAAGCAACGTCTGCTATCTCTTTATCATCAGTACTGACAAATACACGATCTATATATTGACTCTTTTTTCCTGCCTCTATACTCCAGTTGATTAGTGGCTTACCGGATAAGGGAAGTACATTCTTTCTAGGTAAACGTTTACTCCCACCTCTAGCAGGAATAAATGCCATGATCTTCTTATTACTTAACATCTCTATATCCCTAATGCATGAATATCGGCTTGAGCTCGATTAAAGTCATCCATACGGCCTATATCTAGCCAGTACTCATGAATAGGGAACATTAGCACTTTCTCTCTCTCTTTCATGTGCTGCTCCAACAAAGTCGGCATATCAATATTATAATTTTGGGGAACTGAATTTATAACTCTTGGGGATACTACGTAAATACCAGCATTAACAAAAAATCGTTGAACAGGCTTTTCAACCATACTCGTAATTTTATTCCCTTCTCCATTGATGACACCATAAGGGATTTGATAGTCATACTCTCTAACGCACATGGTTGCATCAGCATCATTTTCTAAATGAAAATCGAGTAAACGTTTAAAGTCCACTTTGGTCAACACGTCTCCATTAATCATGATGATTGGCAACTCTTTAGGAAGATCGTCTGGTAGTAACCCCAAAGCTCCTCCGGTACCTAAGGGTTGCTCCTCATGAACGTATTGAATGGAGACGCCATATTCTTCGCCATTACCAAAGTGATCTTGAATTTGTTCTGGCATGTAGTGTGTTGAAATGTAGAAGTTCACAAAGCCAGCTTTGATGAAACTTCGTATCACAGTTTCAAGAATAGGCTTATCGCCAATTTTAAGCATCGGCTTAGGGCAATTATCCGTCAAAGGACGTAAACGAGTTCCAAAACCACCGGCCATAATAAAGACAGGGTTTTTCACTAAAGGGTGACTTAATATATCCTGCAGCGTCTCTAACCCAACGACAACCCCACTCTCACTCACTAACGGAATTGACAAAATACCTTTTAGTTCCATCAATTCAATAAGCTGTTCTCTTGAGGTTCCAAGAGTTGCAGTTATTGGGGATGTATTCATAACCGTCGATATTTCATCGTTTAATGAAAGTTTATTCAATAAACCTCTACGAATATCTCCATCAGTCACAACTCCGATGAGGCAACCTTTATCATTGATGACCAGAACAACACGTAATGCTTCTTTATCAAGAATATCCAGCGCATCTAGAATTGTTGATGATGGTACTAGCTGCACATTTTTCCACTCATGACTCATAGGCAATCACCATTCCACTTTACACATTTATTTATTTTTATCGGTTCGATTTCTAATTTGTCTTGATTCATTTATCTAATTTCTTTATCAAATCACATATCCGCTTGATGTCTTCCGCCGTATAGCGACTATCTAACGGTAATGACAGAATAGTGTCACACAGTAAACTCGGCGCTTGCCTGATTTTGGGCCAATGAACAGCTAAAAAGATAGAATGCCCCATTAATGCCTTTCGAACTCTATCGCGATTCATTAATAATAACGGCAAGAAAGATGGGAAGTTTGCATTAATGTCTATGAACTGCTCTGAATCGAGCGTTGCTTTAGCAACTCCCAAGTTCTCAACTCGGGCTTTCTGCTCATTTCGGTAATTAAGGGAAAACTGACAAGCTAAGAATACACTTCTGTCTTCTGGCTCATACACTCCAGAACATTCATCAAGTAAGCTCTCTGCATTGGAAAAGAGTGGTAGGTAATCACTCTCTTTCCCTACTGAAGCATTAAGGTATTGAGATTTAGCAGATTTCGCTTTGTACTTAAGAGTAGAAAAGTTAGGTAGTCGTTCTTTGCGTAGTTCTTTTAACGGTGTACTCGACACTAACTGGCTAAAGTCAGCTACAGCTGTAATTTTTCTTAAACTATTGAAGTAACACCATGGTACTTCAGCAGGAATTTTAGGCGCTTCAATACCAAATACGTCATCGATAATGAGTGGTGTATCTGTGTTTTTAATTAGCTTGTCGAAGGAGTGACTCTCGTGGCCAAAATATTTCACGAGATATATGGCACTGATGCTTCCTAGTTCATTGGGCAGCTCAAATTCAAAGTCTTCTCGAACTTGATAAAATTGAACTTCAATATCAAATTCAAGTAAGACATCAACAACTATCTGACACACGAAGTCCGGAACAAGAACCTTCTTTCGTTGAAGAGACATAGAGCGAATTGCCCACCTTAGTGATGAACGTCCACTATTGGTTACACCATAGAAAAGACCTTCATTCTCAAGTTCTTGCTCTCCGCCGACCATTTTAGTCTCAGTACTTAACATCATAAAATTGCTTTGTTTTTAAACTGCTTAGTTCAACGGTTTTAAGAGTTTGCACAACTTTCTCAGAGCTGTTACCACGCCCGTAAGGATTCACGATATGCTTTAAAGATGCCATAAATTCCGGAGCATAAACCTCAGCTAATGCCGAAGTGAGATCAGCCTTGTTTACACTCACATCGATTGTGCTATTCGCCCTCACACGCCCTTTTTGACGGTTACCAATATTAATAGTTGCGAGTTTGAACGACGGCGCCTCCACAATACCACTTGAAGAGTTTCCTACTACAGCATCCATATACTGCAACGCTGACAAATAACGAAGTTGTCCTAGAGAGGTAAATGCAATCGCTTTCTCAGTGTTTTCAGCGACATACTTATCTATCATCTTATTTATCAATCGACCACCTACGTCAGCATTCGCCTTAGTGAAGATGACTAACGTATGCTCCAAAGTGTCTAATGCACTAAGGATCTCTCGAAAATCTCTTTCGACTTCTGCGATATCTTGTGTAGTTTCAGGGTGATAAGTGAAAAGTAAATTCCGCTCTTTTAATTTACAAGATATGGAGTTTTCAAACTCATCTTTCGACATCAACTGCATACGAAGTAAGTTATCAAGGCCGACTTCTCCGACGGTGAATACACGCTCTGGTTGCTCACCCATCTGAATAACTCGAGTGGAATACTCATCCATCGCAGTAAAATGTAGCTGGGATAACTTAGTTATAGCATGACGAATTAACTCATCGATCGCACCTTCGGTAAGCTCTCCACCACTCAAGTGCGCAACGGGAATGCGGGCAATATTTGCCGCAGAAACGATAGGGATCAGTTCATAACGATCCCCTAATACGACAACAATATCGGGCTTTAACTCATCAAACACCTCTGAAAAGCTGATTTGCGCAAGGCCCATGCTCTTACTAACTCCAACCGGAGTATCCGAGGAAAGAAGGATTTCTACTGTCTTATTCACGACAAATCCATCATCAAGAATTTGCTGATTCGTTAAACCAAACTCTGGAGATAAATGACTACCTGTTGATATAACTTGAAGCTCAAGCGCTGAATCGCTTTGAATGTCTTCAAGTAAGCACTTTAACAATCCGTATTCAGCTCGTGTCGCTGTGACTACACATATTTTGCGCATCAGATTAGCTCTCCAACTTGATAGTCTCTCTTCGCGATTGAATCAACGACTTCATCCCATCGAGTTGGAGAAATACCGTTACCAGGGCGCTTGATTTCAAGCATATCTGCTGAGATAACTTGTCCGGCCGAAATCGCCTTACCTGCAATAATGCTCTTTCTTACAATATCGCGGTTCGCTTTTTCCGTTTTGGTTGGTATTTTCCAACCAGAACCCATCGCTTTTTCTATGTTGCGAATAGCGGTTACCATATCTGACAGTTCATTAGGTTCTAGACTTGCCTTGTGGTCAGGGCCTTCCATTTGGTTGTCTAGAGTAAAATGTTTTTCGATAACTTTAGCCCCAATAGCCACTGCGGCAATTGGAATTTCAATACCTAACGTATGATCTGAGTACCCAACGGCAATACCCGGGAAGGCTTTTTGTATCGTTAACATCGCTGTTAAGTTTACGTCTCCTGGCGATGTCGGATAGTCTGTCGTCGCGTGCAGAACTGTAATCTCTTCAAGTGACAAGCCCGCGTCAACAAGCGTAGCTATAGCATGTTCAACTTCGAATAAGTAGCCCATCCCAGTAGAGATAATAACGGGCTTTTTAAAACCAGCAATATGACGTAGGAAAGGTGTATTCGTTAACTCCCCTGAGCCTATTTTGAAGACGTCTTGTAGATCATCAAGGAACGTTGCGCTCTGTTCTTCATCAGGTGTCGACATAAAAGTGATCGCTTTCGCGTCACAGTATGCTTTTAAGTCGGCAAAATCATCGTAGGTCAATTCAAGACGTTTGAGCATTTCAAACTGAGTTTCTTCTCGCTGAGTGTTCTCCACTTGATACTCAGCCATTTGAGCATCTTCAGTGACGAGTAACTCCGTTTTCCAAGTTTGGAACTTTACAGCATCAACCCCAGCCTCTACCGCCGCGTCAATCAATTTCTTAGCTAGACCAATGTCACCATTATGGTTAACACCTGCTTCTGCGATAATAAAAGTCTTGTTTGTCATAGTTACCTCTAAGCTCGGTATAACTGGAATAGTTTCGGAGTAGTAGAATCTTTACTTTGGTCAATCCATATTCGATTCAACATCTGGCGTTTTTCGGGCAAAAAATCCAGCCCTGCAATATAAAATGGCATCGTTAAAGGAGAGAATTTCGACTTAAACTTGAATAAACTGTCGTCAGGAGAAGAGGTTCGACCTCCACCTAGCATCATGTAGCGACAACCTTGGGTTTTAGCATGCTCAAAAGCGGCATCAAGTAGCAAATAATTGCCATTTTCCTTAGCGATATCCTGATTATTAGCAGACAAGTGATAGTGCGCGAGTTCTTTACCGCACATGAAAAAGCCCACTGAAGCATATGTACTTTCTTTCTTTGTGGCGAGTAAAGACACACCATCTAAAGCATTCAAATCATTGAAGTAGCTTTCTTGGAAGTAAAAAAAGTCACTGGCTGAGTTTTTCTTCATTGTTTCATAGTACATCTCCATAAAATCAGAGAGTTGTACTGATGTTGTATCGACAGATAAGTTTTTCTCAGCTCTCTTAACGATGTTTCTTGTTGTTTTTGAGTATGATTTTCGGCGCTCTTCTGTGTTCTTTTCTAGATCAACAATAACGACTTGGCGCTCAGGGAAATGCATGTCAAATAACGACGGCATTTCACCGACAGTATTAAAAGGGTGAAAACGGATGAACTCGCACACAATGTTCTGAGCTTTGCAATGCTCTCTGTAGGCACTAAATGCACGCTGCAAAAATAACGTATCTGAAGAGTTAGAAATTGGACCTCCGTAACCGTAAGGTGTTTCTAAATCATACAACTCTTCAGTGATATCTTGCCCAGCAACACTTCGGATTGGACGTTTTAAAGCACTAAACCGAACATAAGAGCTATCCTCATCATACTGAAATTCAAAATGTTCACCATCGCCTTCATATAGCGCAGAGTATTCTCGCTGGTAGTATATGTCTGACGGCAAATCTGTAATGGTAATATTCGTCATCATTCAGCTCTAAGAATTGGAGTACTAGGTAAATTAACCAAATGCGCTTCAATAAACTCAGATTGAGTTAGATCGCCACACATGGCATTTTCAAACATGGGTAAACGATGCATTAACTTCCAGATTGGGCGAGTCATGACACCAGCAGCATTCGTCTCCTGCAGTATATGTTCACGAAGTTCAACATCAGGACAAATAATGGCATTCAACCAATAGTTGGATTTAGCGTACTTGGGTTCGACAACAAACTTAATGTCAGTCCCTTCAAACAGACTTATGTATTGATTAGCAAGACTGCGTTTTTGAATAAGGTATTGCTCAATCACTTCCATCTGTGCACAACCAAGCGCTGCATTCAGATTTGGCATGCGGTAGTTAAAACCTGGCTCATCATGGAAAAATTCATAAGGATGAGGCACTTTCGCTGTCGTAGTGACATGCTTGGTTCGTGCTCCTAGTTCTTGAGTTTTACATAGAACCATACCGCCACCACCAGTGGTAATGATTTTGTTGCCATTGAAGCTGACTGCACTCACATCACCAATAGTACCGGTGTGCTTACCTTTATAGAAAGAACCTAGGCTTTCTGCTGCATCTTCTACTAAAACAAGATTCCATTTCAGGCAAACTGCAACCAGCTCATCAAGCTCTACAGGGTGGCCAAAGGTATGCATAGGGACAACCGCTTTAATTCGTTTGCCTGTATTCTTGTGAATACACCCCGTCTTGGTTACTTCAGCATGCTCACTTAAGAATGCATCTACAGCTTTAGGGCATAGGCCTAAGCTCACAGGAGAAACATCCACAAAAATAGGCTCTGCACCCATATGATAAAGAGCGTTGCAAGTTGCAACGAAAGTCAGAGCTTGTGTAATAACAAGGTCTCCTCGTTGAACATCAGCCATGTACAAGGCCGCATGTAGTGCTGCAGTACCATTGACTGTCGCTACCGCTTTAGCCGCACCTGTATACGCTTCAATCTTTCGCTCAAAGTCATCAACAAATTTACCAACGCTAGAAACAAAAGTACTTTCAATCGTTTCCATAACATAGGCTTTTTCGTTGCCATTAAACGTTGGTGCGTGCAACGGAATGAATTCATTAGTTCTATAAGTATCTCTAACAAATTCAACAATAGATGTCGCTTTCATTACTTACTCCGCTTACATCTTACTATCGAGGTATTTACCCGTTTCTTTGTGCCCGAAATCAGGGATCATGGTAAAGAATAGTTTTACAATTTGACCCTTAGTCCAAGCTCTCTCGCCTTTCATCGCTAAAATGCTGTCTTCGAATAGGGTTAGTAATTCTTGGTCATAAAGTGGATCGTTTTTAATGATTCCAAGATTTGCAAATCGAGACATGTCCAACTCTTCTTTATCCGTGAAAAACTCTTCAAAGTCTTTCTCACCCGTTGTATCGCTAGCTGTGAACAAACATGGCCACTTTCCTTGTTCAGGAAGTGTATGAGCCAATTGTCGAGCTTCTTCTTCTGTTTCACACAAGTGAGGCTCATAGCCGAGTTGCTCTAAATATTTCACGGCAATATCAGCAAACGAAATAAGATGAAGTGCTTCACTCAACTTAGGAAAGAAAATGTCACGGTTTTCACCAAAGATACAAGACATTAGACATAGCTCACCTGACTCTTGAGGTGTCACGAAGTAACGCTTGATATCGTTTGGAGCCACGATAGGTTGGCGTTTTTGAATACGCTGATTGAAACCATGCAACAATGAACCATCTGAGAACGCAACATTGGCAAAGCGCGCTGTTGAGATAGCCATTTGTTCACTCTTACGCATTAGGAACATCTCCATGATACGCTTTGATGCGCCCATCATATTGACTGGGTTTGCCGCTTTATCAGTAGAAACGCAGAAGTACTTTTTAGCACCCGCATCAATAGACTGTTGAATGGTTTTATCTGTATTAAATACGTTTACATCGATCATTCGCATCAATGTATAGGGATCTTTCTCGCTTCTAACATGCTTAAGTGCTGATAGGTTCAACACATAATCAAACTTGCCATCAGCTTTGATAAACGCGTCATACTCTAGAGAACCAATATCTAACGCAAATGTTTGAAAATCACCATCGATGTAACCAAATGAGCTACGAATATCACGAACCAGTTCAACCATGTTGTTTTCGCTAATATCAACGACATGCAACTTCTTCGGGTTACGTTTGAAGATTTCTTTGGTTACAGCTTGGCCAATTGAGCCTGCACCGCCAAGCACTAGGAAGCGAGATTCCGAAACAATGCGCGATAACTCAGATTCATTACTAGAAATATCTTGAGGGAAAAGGGACTCGGTACGACCGATAAGGGGGAGAATGGCATTCATATTAATATCTATACTCTAATAATTTATAATCTAAGTCATGCGCACAGGCAAAAGCGTAACTAATCATCTACATTGACCTTGTCGTTAGTAATCTGACTAAACTCGGTACTGGTCCAAAAAATGTCATTTTTCAAACGCTCTTTTTCAAAAGATCTTTTTAATCTTGACCAGTTACCTTGCTTCCAAGTATCGCCTTGTTGTTGATAGCACTTATCAAAATCTATAATCCATACCTTGTCAGCACCGTCAATCAGAATATTATGGATATTCAAGTCAGTATGATTTACTTGTGCGGCATGCATTTTACGAATCTCGTTACCGATTTTCTGATACATAGTTTTAGTTAATGGTTTCTCTTTAAGGATAGCAACAAGATCTCGAGCATCTGCCACTTTTTCACTTAACAAATCCGCTCTATAAGTAAATCCGCTTTTTACAACACGTGCAGCAATTGGCCGTGGTACGTGGACATTAGACTCCCGAAGGTAATTAAGAAGCGTCAACTCTTGGAAACTTCTAGTGTTTTCTTCCCCATTAAACCAATAACTATCTTCAATTAGTTTACTAAACAATCCACCGCGTCGGTAGTGGCGTAATGCAGCTTGTGCCGAATCTAATTGAACAAACCAAGTTGTTCCTCGCCCGAATGCACTGCCGACAATGCAACTTTTCTCTCGCCAATAGTCAGCATCAAACGCAAACTGCACTTGCTTTTCATCAATCACTGTTTGATCAAACCAAATTATCTGATTGTCGAGTCTAAGTGTTTGCATACAAGGATACCTGTCTTAATAGATCGTTTTATTTTACATTCCTAGGTCTCAACTGCATAATTCTTATTAATCATATCGATAGAGTTTGCTATATGTCTTTGTTCAAGTCCGCTCCAAAATCCCTTTGTGTCTTGCGCCTTTCTGCTATTGGCGATGTATGTAACACCATTGCCGCGATTCAGTCGATTCAGCGATACTGGCCCGAAACAAAGATAACTTGGATAACAGGCAAACTTGAATCTCAACTCCTTCAATCTATAGACAACGTAGAAGTCATAGTATTCGATAAAAAAGCGGGAATAAAAGGCTATATTCAGCTCTGGAAATCTTTGAAGGGTCGACAGTTTGATGCTCTCTTGCACATGCAATACGCCCTAAGAGCTAGCGTTGCGACTCTAGGCATCAACGCCAAATATAAGTTGGGGTTTGATGCTTTACGTAGCCAAGACTTTCAGACTTTGTTCACCAATATAAAGGTTCCCTCCCCGACCACAATGCACGTTCTCGATGGTTTAATGGCTTTTACTCACACTTTAGGTGTGCCAAAAGCACGACCAACTTGGGCGTTAAGCTATAGCAAAGCAGACAAATTATGGGCACAAGAACAACTCTCCAGCTCAAACAAAAAACTAGTTATTGTTCCTGCTGCGAGCAAAGGTTATAAGAATTGGACAGTGCAAGGTTACGTTGATGTCATTATCCATGCACGGCAATCAGGGTGGCATGTCACGTTAGCAGGAAGCCCTGCTAAAATTGAAGTCGAATTAGCTCAAGATATTCAAAAAAAATTAGGCGCACCTTGTCTAAACCTCGTTGGCAAAAGCAGCATACTTGAAATGTTAGCTCTCATTGACAACGCTACAATGGTAATAGCACCAGATACTGGACCGACTCATATGGCTAATGCTATGAGCACCCCAGTTATTGGTTTATATGCACACCATAACCCTGATAGAACTGGCCCATACAACTATCAACAGTATGTTGTTTCAGCGTATGAAGAAGCAATCCAAGCTGAGCACAATAAACCGTCAGATCAATTGGATTGGCGAACTCGTGTAAAAGATCCTCTTGCAATGCAGAGGATACCCAGTAAAAAAGTCATTGATATGTTTGAATCAGTGGCTAAAGATCTTCGTTTGTAATTGAAGCAAGCGAACCATAATTCCCATGGCTAAATATGGTGTGGTCCATATTTCTGTATAATTCGATATTTAACTAAATTTAGGTAATTACAGTGGCGAAACCAACCCTTGCAGTTGCACTTATTGTAAAAAATGAAACCAAGCACCTTCGAGATTGCTTAGAGACGGTTCACGGCTGGGTTGATGAAATTATCATTCTGGACTCAGGAAGCACGGACGATACTAAAGGTATAGCTCTTGAATATACTGACAAGTTCTTTGTAAATAAAGACTGGAAAGGGTTTGGTCGACAGCGTCAATTAGCTCAACAACACGTGTCCTCTGACTTTGTACTTTGGTTAGATGCAGATGAACGGGTCACTCCAGAGCTAAAAAAAGAAATCATAGATGTTATAGAAAAAGCCCTACCAAAGACTGCCTACAAAATAAATCGACTAAGCGATGCATTTGGTAAAGTAATTCACCATTCCGGTTGGTCACCTGACTGGGTAGTTAGGCTCTATAATATAAAGGATGGCAGATACAATAGTGCACTCGTGCACGAGAAAGTGATTATTGATAACGACATTACAGTTCAAAAACTCAATGGTCGATTACTCCACTTCACTTATGACAACCTGCATCACTATATCAATAAAACGACTGGTTACTTGAAAGCTTGGACAGACGAACGTGAAGGAAAGAAAAAAGCAGGCCTATCTACAGCTTTAATCCATGCGTTAGGTTGTTTCGTAAAAATGTATATCATTAAGCGAGGCTTTCTCGACGGGAAACATGGGTTTATTCTTGCTTGGTTAGCAACTCATTCAACTTTTATCAAATACATCGATTTGTATCTACGATCAGAGCAGAAAAAAAATGAAATGTAGTTTAATTATAACGACTTACAACTGGAAGGAAGCATTAAGTGCCGTTCTTGATAGTGTCACCATACAAAGCACACTACCAGATGAAGTCATAATTGCCGATGATGGTTCAAAAAAAGACACCGCAGAGTTAGTTAAACAATATCAAGGTTCTTTCCCGGTACCTCTTATTCATTCGTGGCACGAAGATAATGGCTTCCGTTTGTCCATGAGTCGAAATAGAGCAATAGCAAAAGCTTGCGGCGATTATATAATCATGATCGACGGCGATATTCTTCTTTCCCCAACATTTATTGAGTCACATGTTCGAGCGGCTAAAAAGCAACAATTTGTCCAAGGCGGTAGAGCTCTACTCGGTGAAGAAATCAGCGAAAGACTGATGCGAACAAAATCAATGCCGACACTATTTTCCGAAGATATTCGTAATCGTAAAAACTGCATATCAAACCCTTTTCTTGCGAGAATATTTTCCTATATCCGAAACAGTGATAAAGCAACTCGCGGATGTAACATGGCTTTCTGGAAATCAGATGTCATTGATGTAAATGGTTTTAATCAAGATTTTGTTGGTTGGGGAAGAGAAGACAGTGAATTTGTACACCGCATGCTCAATAAGGGTACTAATAGACTATATTTGAAATTTGCTGGGGTTGGTTATCACCTTTACCACCCAGAAAATTCGCGAGGTTCTCTGCCCGAAAACGATGCTATTCTTGATAATACAGTCAATCAAAAACTTACTTTCTGTCAAAATGGAATCAACCAATTTATAAGTGAGAAAGGCTGTGACTAAAAAGGTTATCTACCCTGGAACATTCGACCCTATCACTAACGGTCACTTAGACATCATTGAGCGTGCTGCAAAAATGTTCGATGAAGTGCTAATTGGTGTGGCTGCTAGTCCTTCAAAAAAAACTATGTTCAGTTTACCTGAGCGAGTAGAGTTAATAGAACAGGCAACTTCGCATATAAACAATACTTCTGTTGCCGGCTTTAGCGGTTTATTGGTGGACTTTGCTAAAGAGCAAGATGCAAATATCTTGATTAGAGGCTTAAGAACAACAGTAGACTTTGAATATGAATTTGGTTTAACCAGTATGTATAGAAAGCTATTGCCCGGCATTGAAAGTGTATTTTTAACACCATCTGAAGAATATGCCTTTCTATCATCAACTATAGTTCGAGAAGTCGCCATTCATGGTGGAGACATCAGTGGCTTTGTCCCGAATACAGTCAACACAGCTATAATCGACAAGGTTACGAAATGAGCCTGACAAAGTTTAAGTACTATGTAACTCATGGGCTGATATCAATCCTCCCTCCAGCGGTTTTTCGTTATAGAGCTAAAAAATTGCTCACCGATATTGAACAGAAAAGGCGTGAGGAAGTAATGAGTCGCGTTGACTATTACAACAAACTTACTCAACCCTTTGAACTAAATAACGAAGTACAAACTGTAAAAAACTTCAAGAAAACGGGGGGAAATACTTACTACTTCGATTTATTAAAAGTAATTAAAGGTTTTGACCCTGAAAATCGATTTTCGGTTTTAAACGGTGATATTAGGCACATACCCGAACAGCCAAGCTTTTTAAAAAGCCGGCCAATTACAGGTGAAAATCAGAACTGTGTTGTTTTGAAATTGAATGCAATTCGTCACTTCCAATTTGTTGATGACAAATTAAGCTTTAGAGATAAAAAGGATATGGTGGCATGGAGAGGCGTCGGATTTCAGCCTCACAGACAAGTAGTGATCAAACAATTTTACAATCACCCAATGTGTAATTTAGGCCAAACTCGCCCCCATGAAGGCCAACCTTGGGAAAAAGGTTTTATGTCTATTGAAGAACAACTTCAATACAAGTTTCTTTTGGCGATAGAAGGAAACGATGTAGCTACTAACCTAAAATGGTCGATGTCGTCAAACTCGCTAGTATTAATGTCTAAGCCAAAATATGAAACTTGGTTCATGGAAGGTCAACTCCTTGCTGGGCATCACTACGTAGAACTAAAAAACGACTATTCAGATCTTCCTGACAAAGTTGGGTACTTCATTGACCATCCAGAAGAAGCAGAGGCCATAATCCGAAACGCAAACAAATGGGTCGAACAATTTAAAGATACAAAGCAAGAGCGACTCATATCCTTACTTGTTGCTCAGAAGTACTTTGAAAAATCAGGACAATCGCTCTAAAAAATTGCAGGGCCACCAAAATTCTTAGCTCTGGCACTCTTCACAAAAGAACGTGTTCCGCTGCCCTATTTTTAACTCTTGGATTAGAGCTTCACAGTTAGGGCACTTTTCACCGGCTTTCCCATAAACTTGCAGTTCTTGAGCGAAATACCCCGGCTTGCCATCTGCTTGTGCGAAGTCTTTTAGCGTGGTGCCACCTTGTTTAATCGCGGTGGCGAGCACTTGTTTGATTTCTTCAGTTAACAAGGTCCACTCGGCTTGAGTTATCTTATTAGCAGGGCGAAGTGGATGAATTCGTGAAGAAAATAGTGCTTCATTGGCATAGATGTTTCCCACGCCCACCACCACTTTATTGTCCATGATGAACTGTTTAACGGCCACTTTACGTTTTGCGGCTTTTTCAGAGATGTAGTCAGCATTGAAATCGTCAGTTAGTGGCTCAGGACCAGAACCCAGTAATACAGTATGTATCTCATCAGGCGCCGACCACAGCCAAGCGCCAAAGCGGCGCGGATCGTTGTAGCGCAATACTTTGCCATTGGTGAGCTTAAGATCCACGTGATCGTGTTTTGCTGGCGGAAAATCGGCATCTAACACGCGCAGTGAGCCAGACATACCGAGGTGAACTATAGCTGTGCCCATATCGGTTTCAATCAATAGGTACTTTGCGCGACGCGAGATTGAACGAATCACCTGCCCTTCTAATCGCTTAAGTTCTTGAGGGATATCCCAGCGCAGCTTAGGCGTGCGAAAAGTCAGGGATTTAATCTTCTCACCGACTAAATGAGGCGAGATCCCCATACGGCTTACTTCAACTTCGGGTAATTCAGGCATAGTTAGTCGTCCGATTTAGGTGGTTTGTCTGATATAGATAGCTTGTCTGACTTAAATGACTGGTCTGATTTAAAGGACTGGTCTGAGCCAAAACTTGGAAACAAGTAGCTCTCTTCAATAGACACCGCCAACCACTGATCATTCCAGTTTTTTAGCAGCCAGAACTGAGGCAGTTGATAATAGGTAATGCGTTGTGGTTCTTCTTGATCTTGATACCACACCTCGATGGTGTGCGGGGTATTCAGTTGTGGTGAGAGGTCGGTATAGGTTTGAGAATCGACTTCGGTGCCCACAAGCTCTTTCCATCGCTGCGACAACTCTTGCGCATTGGTAGTTTGAGGAAGTGCTGTATCTTTAAATTGATAAACCCAATGATCGTCTTCTAGCACAACTGACCAATTAGCAAAGTGCAAAGCTTGAAGCTCAGCTGCTGGATTTAAAAGAGAAGGATAAGGACTGCTGACCGTAACTTCAGGTTCGGGCTCGATCAAATAAGCTTTGATCAATGTTGGAAGGTTTAACACCCCAATAAAAGCAATCACACTGAACATGAGTATGTTGTTCCATCGGCGTCCACGATATCTCATCTGATTCTGCTCATCTAACCTATTGAGTGTTCAGTATATCGTGAAAAAGGCGATACTTTCTATGTTGCGCTATTTTCTATCACATAAGCCCATCGGCAAGTGTAACGTCTGTGCGGTAGGTGCCAAATTGAGCCAATGAAACTTACGTCTATCAAAAACACTTAGTCTTCTCGAAAAACCTTAGACCTCTCAAACAATGGGGCTTCCCAAATTTTGGGCATAAAAAAACCCAGCTATAAGCTGGGTTTTTAATTTATTCTTCTATAAAAGAAGAGACAAAGGGGCTATCAATTACTTGATTTTAGCTTCTTTGTACATAACGTGCTGGCGAACTACTGGATCAAACTTTTTGATCTCAAATTTGCCTGGCATGTTACGCTTGTTCTTGTCAGTTGTGTAGAAGTGACCAGTTCCAGCAGAAGATACTAGACGGATTTTCTCACGAATGCCTTTAGCCATTGCTTAATTCCTCTTAAACGTTTTCGCCACGTGCACGGATATCAACAAGAACAGCATCGATGCCTTTCTTATCAATAATACGCATGCCTTTAGCAGTTAGACGTAGTTTAACAAAACGTTTTTCGCTCTCTACCCAGAAACGGTGAGTTTGTAGGTTCGGCAGAAAACGACGCTTGGTAGCATTGCGTGCGTGTGAACGGTTATTACCCGTTACTGGACGCTTACCAGTTACTTGACATACTCGGGACATGAATGTCTCTCCAAATCGTTTCAGCTCGATATCAACCTTGGTGGCCGAACCTCTCTATCAATTCTGAAAATAGAGGTAAAAACCATAATGGAAAATCCATTCAAGGCTATCAAAGGTCGCGTATTATACTAACTTGACATGCATTGCTCAAGACCCGAACAGATCCTTTTTAAGGATTTCGTGATCTTTTTTTGAACAGGGCAGCTATTTGAGTAATCAGAGCTGATTTAAGGTTCTAAAATGTGGGCGGAATGATAGCAGATTTAACGCAACTAACAACCTAAAATGTGATTCAAATCCATCCGCGTTCTGCAAAAGAGATAACTTCGCCATCTCCAACCACAAAATGGTCGAGAATTCGGATGTCCACCAGCGCCAATGCGTCGGTTAATCTGCGTGTAATTCGCCTATCTGCTTGGCTTGGCTCCGCAACACCAGAAGGATGGTTGTGCGCTAGGATTAATGCTGCTGCATTATGATGAAGTGCCCGTTTCACTACTTCTCTAGGGTAAACTGATGCGGCATCGATGGTTCCTTCAAACATCACTTCATCCTTTATTACCCTGTTTTGATTATCTAGGAACAAGATATAGAAGGCTTCTCGCTGGCGATCGCGCAATATACTCGAAAGATACAACTTGGTATGGCTTGGGCTAGTGAGTGCATCGCCTCGAGATAAAGTTTCGGCCAAATAACGTTGCGTCATCTCTAAAACGGCCTGCAACTGGACATATTTCGCCTGCCCCATCCCTTTATGAGCACAAAACTCAGTCTCGGTTGCAGAAAAAAGTTGGCGCAACGAACCAAAATCTTTGATCAACTTGTCAGATAGCTCTAAAACGTTCATTCCTTGCGTGCCCGTTCGAAGAAATATCGCTAACAACTCCGCATCACTTAAAGAATCTGGCCCTCTACTCAGTAACTTTTCTCTTGGCATCGACTCAACAGGCATCTTACTTATAGGCATATAAAGGCTATTTAGGGTCATGAATACAACCCGTCAGCTTAATGAGCTTGCAACCAGAGATCCTTTGATAAAGAAAAAAGGAAACGAGTCGCTAGCAAAACCGTGTAATTGATAAGTTTGATAACACCAATTTGATGAGCATCAAGTCTGTTCGAATTCTGCTTCTAGGCACTAATCCTTTGTTCTGATATCGTAAGTCCCAGAGAAATTAAGGAACAGAATCATGCAAACATTGGTTAATCAACTGGATAACGCTGACCAACAAGGCCTAGCTGGAAAAAAAATCCTCCTTGGCATTAGTGGTGGTATTGCTGCGTATAAATGTGCCGAACTGACTCGACGCTTAATTGAACGTGGGGCGCAAGTACAAGTCGTGATGACGAATGCAGCCAAGGAGTTCATCACTCCTCTCACCATGCAAGCCGTCTCTGGAAGGCCAGTATCTGATAGTTTGCTTGATCCTGCTGCTGAGGCTTCCATGGGGCACATCGAGCTCGCGAAATGGGCTGACCTCGTGTTATTAGCGCCAGCAACCGCAGATCTTATTGCTCGCATGACGGCAGGTATGGGCAACGACCTGCTGACCACGCTGCTTTTAGCAACCGATGCGCCAGTTGCGGTATCTCCGGCAATGAACCAGCAGATGTACAGCCACCCAGCAACTCAAGAGAACATCGCGACGCTAAAACGTCGTGGCTGTGAAATCTGGGGCCCTGCCGCAGGCGAACAAGCGTGTGGTGATGTCGGCATGGGTCGCATGCTAGAACCAATGCAGCTCGTGCACCGTTGCGAAGACTTCTTCCAACCTAAACCGCTTGCTGGCCGTTCGGTGTTAATTACGGCGGGTCCAACTCGTGAAGCCATCGACCCGGTGCGTTACATTACCAACCATAGCTCAGGCAAGATGGGCTATGCACTGGCTGAAGCGGCCGCTAAACAAGGTGCAACAGTGACTCTAATCAGTGGCCCTGTTTCACTTGCGACGCCAAACAAGGTCAATCGCATTGATGTCGACAGCGCACAACAGATGTTTGATGCCGTTACTGCCAACGCAGATCAACACGATATTTTCATCAGCTGCGCCGCGGTGGCCGATTACCGCCCTGAGACCATTGCAGACCAAAAGCTTAAAAAGGTCGATGGTAAAGACGACATGACCATTCAAATGGTTAAGAACCCAGACATCGTCGCTTCTGTCGCCTCAATGTCCGAAGGGCGTCCATTTACTGTTGGCTTCGCTGCAGAAACTCAAGATGTTGAGAAGTACGCGCGCGGTAAACTGGAAAGAAAGAACCTCGATATGATTTGTGCTAATGATGTCTCTGTCGAAGGGCAAGGCTTCAATAGCAGCAGTAATGAATTGCACCTTTATTGGAAAGACGGTGATAAATCTCTGCCACTGGATAGCAAAGACACACTTGGTTTCCAGATCCTCGATCAGATCCAACAGCTTATTGGTGCATAAACGCACAAATTTGCTCTGACAATCTGCTGACACCTCTCGATTCTGTTGACCTAGGGCTCACAAAACTAGGAAACAGAATTGAATGGTGTTTATAATCCTGCTTCACTCAATCCTCATCTTTAGGAAAGGAAGTAAATAGATGGCTGGTACTCGAAAATCAAACCGTCGTGAAGAAATCCTACAAGCTCTCGCACAAATGTTGGAATCGACCGAAGGTGCTTCTCGTATCACAACGGTAAAGTTGGCCAAGCAAGTCGGCGTATCTGAAGCTGCGCTCTACCGCCACTTCCCAAGCAAAGCTCGCATGTTTGAAGGCCTAATAGAGTTCATTGAAGAAGCGTTGATGTCTCGAATCAACCGTATTCTCGATGAAGAAAAAGACACTCTTGAGCGTATCCGCCTCGTGATGCAACTTATCTTAGTCTTTTCTGAGCGCAACCCTGGTTTGACTCGTATTTTGTCGGGCCATGCCCTAATGTTTGAGAATGAGCGCCTGCGTGAACGCATCAATCAGCTTTTTGAGCGTATTGAGACTCAACTTCGCCAGATCTTGCGTGAAAGGAAACTTCGTGAAGGGAAATCGTTCCCTGTTGATGAGAAGATCTTAGCGGCTCAACTGCTCGGTCAGGTTGAAGGCAGCTTGAATCGATTTGTACGTTCTGACTTCAAATATCAACCGACAGAAAACTTTGATGCTTATTGGGCACTGCTGAGCGCTCAGATTAAGTAGCAATCAAATTAAGTAGCAATCAAATCTTAAGTGATGGTTATGACGACGAAAACTTCTCCGACAAACAGTACGGCACAACACGTTATTACTAAGCCACCTTTTACTCTGGCACTACTCCACCCTAAATACTGGGGAGTGTGGTTCGGTTTTGGGCTATTGGCGCTTATCGTTAATGTTCTCCCTTACCGTATATTATTACTGCTAGGTCGTTCATTGGGCTCTCTTGGGGCTCGCTATGGTAAAAAGCGCGTAGCGGTCGCAACACGTAACTTGGAACTCGCCTTCCCAGATAAGCCTGCTGATGAAGTCGCGGCTATGGTCAGTGAAAACTTTAAAAATACCGGCATGGCACTGATCGAAACCGGTATTACCTGGTTTTGGCCGACGTGGCGTTTCAAAAGAATCCTAGTGGATAAAGACACCCAAACACTGCGCACTCACAAAGCCAACGGTAAAGGTGTTTTGTTGTGCTGTGTACATGCCTTGAATCTAGAGATCACTGCGCGAGCAATGGCCGTTCTTGGTATTTCTGGTTTAGGTGTTTATCGCCCGCATAACAACCCAGCTTACGAGTTCATTCAATACCGTGGTCGTACTCAGAACGGCAACCGTCTTATCCACCGTAAAGATGTGAAGCGTATGATTCGAATCCTGCGTCAAGGTGAGATCCTTTTCTATCTACCTGATCATGACTACGGCCGTAACAAGTCTGTGTTTGTGCCTTTCTTCGCTGTAGAAGATGCATGTACCACAACAGGCACCAGTATTCTGGCTTACACCAGCCGATGCGCACTTGTTCCGGGTTCTGGTTTTAGAAATACCGATGGCAAATATGAGATCATGGCCGATGAATCGATCGAAGATAACTATCCTCAAAAAGATGAGAAAGCCGCGGCCGCTTATCTAAACCGTTATCTTGAGAAAATTATCTTACGAGCGCCAGAGCAATGGATGTGGCTGCACAAGCGCTTCAAAACCATGGAAGACCCAGAAATTGAGCGCGGCATTCGTTATAAATAGATAAGAAAGCTGCTCATCTCAATAGAAAAGTAAAAGGCCCGAAAGAGTTATCTCTCTCGGGCCTTTTTACTTTTTCGATTCTTAACCTAGAGCGCTAAACCATCAGATTCAACTTCTTCAGTTTACGAATTAGATACCATATTGAGCGCGGTACGCTTTTACAGATTCAAGATGTGCTGCGTCGGTACCTTTCTCTTCAAGGAAAGTCACCAAATCAGTCAGGCTAACGATTGAGATAATTGCACAACCGAAGTCACGCTCTACTTCTTGAATCGCAGACAATTCGCCTTTGCCTTTCTCTTGACGGTCGATAGCAACAAGCACACCCGCTAAGTCAGCACCGTTTGCTTGGATGATTTCCATCGACTCACGGATCGCTGTACCAGCAGTGATCACGTCATCCACTAACATGATACGACCTTCAAGTTCGCTACCCACTAGGTTGCCACCTTCACCGTGGTTCTTCGCTTCTTTACGGTTGAAACAGTAAGGCGTGTCCACATCGTGGTGATCAGCGAGTGCAACCGCTGTTGTCGTTGCAATTGGGATACCTTTGTACGCAGGGCCAAATAGTACGTCGAACTCAATGCCTGAGTCTGCCAATGCTGCTGCGTAGAAGCGACCTAAACGTGCTAGGTCACGACCTGTATTAAACAATCCAGCATTGAAGAAGTAAGGGCTCTTACGGCCAGACTTTAAAGTAAACTCACCAAACTTAAGTACTTCTTTCTCTAGTGCAAATTCAATAAATTCACGTTGATATGCTTTCATGTTTTTCCTCTACGTTTATTCAATAAAACTTAATTAACTTAAACTCTTCTTAGTATCTTCTAAGTAGTCGTATTTTCCGCTAGGCAACAAGCTTACGAAACCCGTGAGCTTACGAGTAGTAAGTGATTCGGGTGGTAAGCGCAGTTAACAACGCGGAGGGCGCGAATACGAAGAAGATAAAAAAATAGCCCCCAATGTGGGAGCTATCTAGAAACTAGTCGGCCAACGCAGCTTTCTGCGCTTCGACGATATCGGTAATGCCCTTATTAGCCAGGGCTAAAAGCTGCATCAGCTCTTCGTGGCTGAACGGTTCGCCTTCTGCGGTGCCTTGAATCTCAATCATCTTACCGTCTTCCGTCATTACAACGTTCATGTCGGTATCAGCTGCTGAGTCTTCAACGTACTCAAGGTCACACAGTGCTTGTGCACCAACGATGCCCACTGAAACTGCCGCTACGTGGCCTTTCATTGGGTTCTTTTTCAGTTTGCCGCTTGCTAGTAGGCTGTTGATAGCATCAGCCATTGCAACGCTTGCACCTGAGATAGAAGCAGTACGTGTACCGCCGTCTGCTTGGATAACATCACAATCGACAGTGATCATGATTTCACCCATTACTTTCAGGTCAACAACAGCACGTAGGCTACGCGCGATCAGACGTTGGATTTCCATCGTACGACCACCTTGCTTACCGCTCGCCGCTTCACGACGGTTACGAGTGTGCGTTGCACGTGGCAGCATGCCGTATTCAGCGGTTACCCAACCCTTTCCTTGGCCTTTTAACCAACGCGGTACGTTTTCTTCTACCGTCGCATTACATAGAACTTTAGTGTTGCCGAACTCAACTAATACAGAACCTTCAGCATAAGCTGTGTAGTTACGAGTAATTTTAATTGGACGAATTTGATCTACAGCGCGGTCATTTGGACGCATTGGTATCTACCTTATTAACAGTCTGAAGTGATTTACTATCGAAAGAGTGCATCACCTAAGAAAGGGGTGAGACAGTTTTGATTGGGGCAAGATTATATAGCAGTTTATCTTTCAAATCTATTTACCATTCAAAGCAACTTACGACTTAAAGCGACTTACGACTCAAAGATACTTACCGTGAAAGGCTATTTATCGCGGAAAAGCGACAGGCTTCGGGTGCACCCCGTATCGTGATACTATGCGTGCGCGTTATTTTCAGAATGATAAAAGACAGGAAAATTCGATGATTTATAGTATGACCGCGTACGCACGCAAAGAAGTAAAAGGCGATTGGGGTACAGCAGTATGGGAAATCCGTAGTGTAAACCAACGCTACCTTGAAACTTACTTCCGTATGCCTGAACAGTTCCGTGGTTTAGAGCCGATCTTGCGTGAGCGTTTCCGTAAGCGTCTAGCGCGCGGCAAGGTTGAATGTAACCTACGTTTTGAAGCAAACCCTGCTGCAAAGGGCGAGCTAAGCATTAACGAAGGTTTGGCTCAGCAAGTAATCAATGCGGCGAACCAAGTAATGACGATGACTGGCGAAGACAGCCGTTTGAACCCATTCCAAGTCATGAATTGGCCTGGTGTGATGGAAACGCCAGAGCAAGACATGGATGCCATCAACAAAGACCTGCTAGAAGCATTCAACGATGCTATCGCAGAGTTCATTGATGCTCGTGCTCGTGAAGGTGAGAACATGAAGGCGCTAATCGTACAGCGCTTAGATGCAATCACTGAAGAAGTAGTGAAAGTTCGTGCACGTATGCCTGAGATCCTAGAGTGGCAACGTGAGCGTCTTCTTACCAAATTTGAAGATGCTAAAATTGAACTTGAAGGTTCTCGTGTTGAGCAAGAACTTATCCTACTTGCGCAGAAGTCAGACGTAGCAGAAGAGCTAGACCGTTTAGACTCTCACGTGAAAGAAGCAAATGTAGTACTGAAGAAAGGTGGCGCTTGTGGCCGTAAGCTAGACTTCATGATGCAAGAGTTCAACCGTGAGTCAAACACACTAGCGTCTAAGTCTATCAGCACAGACATAACAGCATCAGGCGTAGAGCTTAAAGTTCTTATCGAACAGATGCGTGAGCAGATCCAGAACATTGAATAACAGTTTGTCAGTAACACGCTGTGAATAGCCATTAGCTGAATCAGTGTTGATTAACTAACAGTGTTGATTAGATCAAGATAAGCTCCTAGTTTTAGGGGCTTTTTTTATGGATACAATAATGACAATCAGGATGAGTAAGTTGAGCAGGTTGTTACGCAGGAGATTTGTTTGGAGCAAGAGATAGATACAGCTATAGATAAAACAGAGAAGCGGATGTAACAAAGGATTTTAGAATATTTTGAGGGGGATATTACAGGTGGAACTAGAGGGGAAAAGATTTAAAAGAGAAAGTGACGCAAGTTGCTAATGCAACTTGCGCCGACTTAAAATCTTATAGAGCTACAACGTTTGCAGCTTGAAGACCTTTTTGGCCTTGCTCTACTTCGAAAGACACTTGTTGGCCTTCTTTAAGAGTCTTGAAACCTTCAGAAGCGATAGCACGGAAGTGAACGAATACGTCAGCGCCGCCGTTGTCTTGAGTTAGGAAACCGAAACCTTTCTCTTCGTTAAACCATTTTACTACGCCGTTTGTTTTGTTAGACATGATGTGTCCCTTATATAAAAATAAAAAATTAATCGCCAAAAGTGCGATGCGCTGAAAGCTTGAATTATTTAATGTATCTATGAAGCCAAGGGAAACACTGAGAATAACAATGAAGCAATACTAAGGGTTTTACTTTACAACTGATGTTTCATTTAATAACTCTGAAAACAGAGCGAGGCCATTCTTGGTGATCTGGGTCGGGTTGTAAAGCTTTATTTGAAAATAATTGATGTTTTTTTGTTCGGTTGACTCAGATTACAGCCCTACTACGCCATTAAGCTCATTTATAACGCTTTGATCTTAAGAAATTTACTCATAGTACGACTCTCTAAGCACTCCCCCTCAGGTAAGTCCGTATTTCTAGTATGCATAGAAAAGCTCAACCCCATCCCAGGTTTGAACCAGTAATTAAGACGACCTTATTTTCTGGTTGTTGAGCTTTATTTGTCATAATTATGTCTTTTTGATGATTAGCACTGATGATCGGGTAAGTCTTGGGTTTTATAGAGATCGGCAATGTCGTGATTCTTATCTCTATGTTTAGCTTCATCTTCCCTTATGCAGCAAAGCACATCCAAAAACGTAGCATTCTCGGGTAAGCGATAATATTTAATCGCAATTTCAGGAGCGGGATGATTGGGCAACGTACCATCTTGAATTTTCGAGATATATTCGGAGTAACTATTACAAGCTTCCTCTTCAAAATACCCAACGATCCTATGCGCCGTTTTAGATGAGACTAAGTAGATCACGCCATAGATGAGTAGAAAGATGAACTGTAATAGCATCACTAAGATGCGTTCTATAATGGACGGGTTGGTAACGGTAAGGAAAATCATCAAATGCATCCGTTCATTATCCGCTTCGTCCAGTAGCTCTTTGATCCAACCACCATCGTCTTTCATGCGGCGCAGAGCTTTGAGGTGATTGAACACTCCCGCCACCATGCCCGGCACCGCCGCTATGGTTTCCAACAACATAGCTCGTTTGGCTAAGTGTTTTCCATAAAACATGTTAAGTGTCTTTTTGAGAAGTCGAGTAACAAGAAGGGCAACCTTTTCGGAGAATATTTCAGGTTTATAATGAGTGCTTTCAAAATGCATAGCGTGTTCCTTATATGAGTCTAATACTTACTAATCAACATTCATGCCAAGACACAAAGCCTTGTACATCTAGGTAAAAACAACAATTAGAGTCTTATTGACAACACAATAAACATAACAAAAGAGACATCTTTATGTCTTTTAGACACATCAAGAGCAATAAAAAACCCAGCAACATGGCTGGGCTCTTATTAGCTTATAACCTGATTGATTTACTCATCCGGCTGCTTGGTTCTTAAATCGACATATGGCCAGTAATGGTGCCCAACACGAATCAAGAGTGTTGCTGCGGCCAAGATAAATGCCGCTAAAGATAACCAAACGATCAATACCGCATCGAGTTCTTTCATGCCTAAAGTGATGTAACGAGCAATTGCCATCATCGCAATGTAAATGGGGTATCGCACTGGGATCTTACCGTTCATCACAAACTGCTGAACCATCGCCAACACTTCTAAATAGATAAACATCAGCAGAATGTCGGTCAATTGCACTCGGCGTTCAGCGAAGACATGCATGAACTCTTCGACCATCGCAAACAAGGTCGCCAGTGTGATCGCCACCAGCAATACCGCTTCCATAATGTGGAATACTTTTAAAAACGGCTCACTAAAAGATTTAGGTAAGTTAGAAGGCATAGTCACTCTTCAAAAAATAATTAATCCAGTCTCTACAATAGCATGCATCAATATAAGTCGCGTACTGTCAAAGCATCGACTTGGGGATAACGCCATCAATTCATCGGTAACCACCAGGAAGAAGCAAAGGTAAGAAACAACAGATACAAAAATGGCCCCACAGTCACTGCAGAGCCATCTATTTATCTTTTACTTAACGACTGCTACTTAACAAACGTTATTTCGCCATTAGGCTTATAGCAGTATTAGGTAAGTTAAGAACACCACACACAGGCCGTAGATAAGCGGGTGTACTTCTTTATACAAACCAAAACAACTAAAAATAACTCAATTAAGTTAAGTACCTAAGTTTGAAAGTGTCATAATAGTACACGCTGATGTCGGAGTGACTATGATTCAAAATCGTCATTTGGAATAGCAGATATGATTCCTCTCTTCTGCATGCCCTTTACTGAACAAAAACAACTGGTCACCTTTCACTTTATACATCAGTTCAATTTTAGCTCTTACCAGAGCATCCATGTCGCGAACAAAGATCTCATTGTCAGTTGGCTTTAGGTTCCAGTCGATATGTTGATAGGCAACCGATAGGAGACCATTCTCAGCAATGTAATTTGCTTCATAATAGACTTCGTAGGGCTTGGTTTCTCCGACAAGTGTCTGAACATAACCTTTCTGGAAAATCAGCAAACTGTCATTTGAGGTAAACTCTAAAATAGAGCGATCAGCGATCTCTTGATAGTGACGATACCCTTGCGAAACAAACCCCTCATCAAGCTGAGCACATGCCCAACGACTACCCGCTAACTGTTGTTGCTCAAACTTCCACTGATACAACGCCACACCGATGACACAGATAGCAAGCGCAATATTGAAAACGATGATCGATTTTATCCGCATATTGCTCGAGCCCTCCTAATTGCTTTCACCACCGTCTCTGATATTTCATCAATACTCACCGAATGATTCACGTAACTTGCGTTCTTGCTGCCGTGTTTCGCAAATGCAAAAGTTTTAATCATATAAACGTCGTCGTCATAAGCAGACTCTGCGATTCGCAGATACATATCCGCATGACAAGTTGGAAACGATTGAGTCGCTAACTCATATGCGAGCAGTCGACCGTCACTTATTAAATAAGCACTGTCATAAAGATAAAAATCGGTCACGCCAATCTGAAAATGTTGATACTCACTAGGCTGGAGAAACTGTGGCTTTCGGATAAAAGGCTTAGTAAAAAAAACGAACACCAAACAGGCTAGCAGCAATACCGTTACAAACCCATGCCAAGAATACATGTTCATTTTCAAGGTAGGGGCAAGCTTAAGGCTCACCTCTTCTAAGACGATTTCTTGCTCTTGGCTAACCCGAATTGCTCGGTTTCCTATTTTCTTAATCGGCTCTTTGCCACTGTGGATGTTCAGAACGTAGCCAATTTTGCTGACTGTTTTCAAGGTGACATCGCGCGCGCCCAACTGCTCGAAGTTTTTCCTTAAACCTGAAATGACATTAGTGATCGCTTGGTCAGTGACTAATGCGCCCCCCCAACACGTTTCAAATAGTCGTTCACGAGTAACGTGAGCACCCTGGTTTTCAAGTAACAAGCTCAACACTGCATATGGAAGCGGGCGTAATTGAATACATTCACCATCGACATTCGATAAGGTTAGAGTCGTTGGATCGAGAATCAAATTGGAAAAACAGACTCTATGCATACACTCACTATTACCGAAATTAGGGCTCACGTAACCAAAAAAACACACGCGTGAAGAACTGGATCCTACCATTACCAAGTCAACTGCGTAAGCATTGAGTACAATCCATCTACCTTAAGCAAAAGTTCCTACAGAAAAAATACAACATCAAATATATCAATGAATTACATAATAAAGATAAAAACATATAAAAGGAAAACCATCAATAAACCGACAACTCATGAAGTTTATATGAATTCCATCTTTAGTTTTATATTGCCATTGAACACATAATGCACACCACTTTTTATCCCCGATGAGATGAATCTAATGAAAAAAGCAGTGATCCTTCTGGCAGCATTTTCTGCCTTTGCCGGTGCCCAAGAGCAAGCAGTTGAGAAAGACGTATCTGGCTTTTACCTAGGTGGTGGTTTTGGTACCACAACTTACGATGACGATGCCGCGTTCTCTACACTAGAAACAAAATACTCAACGCTTAAGTTGATTGGTGGCTATCAATTTAACCGCATTGTTGGCGTTGAAACACAATTCACCAAATACAGTAATATAACAGCACCAGGCTTGTCAGGTTATGCTATCGAGACAGCAGGCATATCTATTGCTGCAAACCTTGGCTACACCTTTGATAGCGGTTGGGTGCAGGTGTAGAATACACACCAGCAAGCCTTGAGAACCTAAACTTCCGTGTGGCTTACGAAGTTGATACCTTCAACGTTGATACTGGCAACTGGTTATACAATGATGTGACCGTCCAGCTTGGTAGCTTCTACGCTGGCGCAACGTACAAATTCTGATAACGAACACTTCGTTGGCTAGTAAACGTAAAGAGGCGACCACGGTCGCCCTTTTTAGATGAACATCAGCAGAATGGCGGTAAGTTGAACTCAACGTTCAGCAAAAACGAGCATAAATTTAAGAAATAACAGATACAAAAATGGCCCCACATTTACTGCAGAGCAATCTGTTTGTCTTTTACTTAGCGACTTTTATAGTGGCTAATTGGTAGTGGTTAATTAGCCTTAAAGCAGAATCAGGTAAGTTAAGAACACCACACACAGGCCGTAGATAAGCGGGTGTACTTCTTTGCGCTTACCTGCCACAACCATCGTGAATGCGTAACTGATGAAGCCCATCGCCATGCCGTTTGCTGGTGAGAAGCTTAGAACGGTGAACATGATGGTGAAGAAAGCTGCAATGCGTGACTCTTTCTTTTCCCAGTTTATCTGACCAAGGCGACCCACCATGTAGATGCCTACCACTACCATCGCAGGCGCGACCATTGCCGCTGAGAAGATAGAGAAGATTGGATATAGGAATAGAGAAACAAGAAATAAACCTGCAACCATCACCGCTGCTAAACCCGTCTTAGCTCCTTGAGAGGAAGCAATACCCGATTCAGAGAAAGCGGTAATCGATGTAGTACCTAAAATCGAACCAATCACCGTACCGCCCGCATCAGCAACCAAAGCCGATTTCGCATTAGGTACCTTACCGTCTTTGTCGATGATACCCGCATCACGACCAACACCCACAATCGTGCTTAAGCCATCGAAGAAATCGACAATCAGGAAGATAAGTACGATGAACAATAGATCGAACATTTTCTCGGACGTGAAGGCTGAGAAATCAAAGATAGCGCCAAAGCTGCCCGCCATACTTGGTGGCATAGAAAAAAATTGGTCTGGGATTGGTGCGTTTGATGTGCCCATGAATACATCAGCAAGAATGGTCAGCGCGATAGCAGAAACGAACGAGATGAAGGTTGCTAGTTTAATGTCACGAACCATACAACCCAATGCGATGAAGATACTCACGTAAGCGATGATCACTTTCGGATCTGAGATGTCACCTAAGCCAACCAGTACAAACGGGTTAGAAACAATGATGCCTGCATTCTTAAGGCCTAAGAAAGCAATGAACAAACCGAGAGATACGGTAATCGCCAGCTTTAAATCTTCAGGAATAGATTCAATCATCGACTTACGGATATTGGTCAACGAGAAAGCGAGATAAAGGATACCGGATAGGAAGATACCAAATAGCGCTTCATTCCAAAGTACCGCCACAGAACCGCTTAACAGTAGACCTTTGAAGAATCCGTTCATACTCATGCCCGGAGCCAGCATGACTGGGTAGTTACCCCAAATACCCATGATAAGCGTTGCGATAGCAGCAGAAAGAGCGGTAGCCGTAAAGACTGCCCCTTTGTCCATCCCCGGGATGCCCCCCAGAATTGCTGGGTTAACTGCCAAGATATAACTCATCGCTAAGAAGGTAATAAAACCTGCGTAGAGCTCAGTGCTGATCGTGGTCTTTCTCTCTGAGAGTTTGAACAGGGTGTCAAGCGAGCCAGACGTTTTCTGGGCTTTCAGGGTGGAGTCGGTATTCACAACAAAACCTATGTAATAAATTAAGAAATTTGAGATTCAAATGCTGTGAGAATAGAGGGGTCTCTACACTAAAAACTGTAGTCACCAAGGTAGGCTCGGTAGTAGAAACATCTAGTCCATATCACTAGACATATACAGCATTTAATCGTTTGCGCGGATTGTAAGGATTGAGATTAAAACTTCAACAAATTTTGTCGAGATCACATAAAAAAGTGAAGATAACGAGTCATTGCAGTTATACAAAGATCCTTGAAAAGATCATTCGCTGATAAATAACGATCAAGCCAGTTGTTCTCAATCATCTAAATATGCTACTCTTCGCCTCCATTTTTCTGACCTAATTTTCACCAACTGTCTCTATTAGTTTCACTCGTTATCTCTTTAGATGTAACCACCAGAACAATTAGTAGATGCACCACCGGAACAAAAATTAAGGTCAGTGCTATCTTTTATAGTGTCGGTTTATCGCCTTCACTCAATCCAACCAACAGTGGAAATATACAGATGGGCATAGGTACTCTTTACATCGTATCTGCACCTAGTGGCGCAGGTAAATCGAGCTTGATCTCAGCAATGCTGGAAACCAATCCAACCTACGCAATGAAGGTATCTGTTTCACACACCACTCGCGGTATGCGCCCTGGTGAAGAGAATGGTGTTCACTACCACTTCGTAGAGAAACATCACTTTGAAGACCTGATTAAGAAAGGTGAGTTTCTAGAGTACGCTGAAGTGTTCGGCAACTACTACGGCACTTCACGTGTTTGGATTGAAGAAAACCTAAACCGCGGTATCGATGTATTCCTAGATATCGACTGGCAAGGTGCTCGTCAGATCCGTGAACAAATGCCTCAAGCGAAGAGTGTCTTCATTCTTCCACCATCAAATGGTGAGCTAGAGCGTCGTTTGAATGTTCGCGGTCAAGATAGCGACGAAGTTATTGCGAAACGCATGAGCGAAGCAAAATCTGAGATTTCTCACTATGCAGAATACGATTATGTGATCGTAAATGATGACTTTGATGCAGCCTTAATGGACTTCAGAGCAATCATTCGTGCGGAGCGCTTAAAAGAAGATAAGCAAGCAGCTAAATACAGCGGCATGCTTACAGCACTACTAGCGGAATAATCTCTGATACCAATCGTAGTAAACAACTGGTCATTCTAGCTTGCTAAAAAGCCTGATAACGTCGTTATAATTTTTGATTGTAGGGTCACTACTTATCGAAACTCTTTGTCGATTAGAGCTGCCTTGTTCTCAAGCCTTTTTCCGGCGCTTTTTATGATCACTTATTTACTGTGATTGGTATAACTGGATTTTCCATTGAGATAAGTATACGGTGAGCTAGAAAGTCTCTAGTTAAACTTGTATACTTTCTCGTCATATAAAATTTATTAGTTAATTACTATTTGGAGTCCTCATGGCACGCGTAACTGTTCAAGACGCTGTTGAAAAAGTTGGCAACCGTTTCGACCTAGTTCTTATTTCGGCTCGCCGCGCACGTCAAATGCAAACTGGCGGCAAAGATTCACTAGTGCCTGAAGAAAACGATAAGCCGACGGTTATCGCTCTTCGCGAAATCGAAGAAGGTCTTATCACTAAAGACGTACTAGATGCTCGTGAGCGTCAAGAGCAACAAGAGCAAGAAGCGGCTGAACTTGCAGCAGTAAGCAGCATCGCTCACACTCGCTGATAGAATCAACGTCATTCGAACTAATTAACCTTCCGGGCCTTTAATTTGTATCTATTCGATAGCCTCAAAGACGTTGCCCAAGAATACCTAACAGAGCCTCAAATTGAGGCTCTGCGTCAATCTTATGTGGTAGCGAGAAATGCCCATGAAGGGCAAACCCGTTCAACGGGTGAACCATACATAATCCATCCTGTTGCTGTTTCAAGAATCCTGGCAGAAATGCGTCTGGATATCGAAACTCTGCAAGCCGCCCTACTCCACGATGTAATTGAAGATACTGAAGTTACAAAAGAGGAGCTAGAAGCTCAATTCGGCAATACCGTTGCTGAACTGGTTGATGGTGTATCTAAGCTGGATAAGCTTAAATTTCGTGATCGCAAAGAAGCGCAAGCAGAGAACTTCCGCAAGATGGTTCTCGCCATGGTGCAAGACATCCGCGTTATCTTGATCAAATTAGCTGACCGTACTCACAACATGCGTACGCTTGGGGCACTTCGTCCTGACAAAAAGCGTCGTATTGCCCGTGAAACTTTAGAGATCTATTCTCCGCTAGCTCACCGTCTTGGTATTCATAACATCAAGACCGAACTAGAAGAGTTGGGCTTCGAAGCCCTCTACCCTAACCGTTATCGCGTACTCAGAAATGTAGTGAAAGCTGCGCGTGGTAACCGTAAGGAAATGATCCAACGTATCCATAGCGAAATTGAAGGCCGTCTTGAAGAAGTCGGTTTGTCTGCTCGCGTCGTAGGTCGTGAAAAGAACTTGTTCTCAATCTATAACAAGATGAAAACCAAAGAACAGCGCTTTCACACCATTATGGATATCTACGCTTTCCGCGTAGTGGTTGATACCCCAGACACTTGTTATCGCGCACTTGGCCAGGCTCACAGCTTGTACAAGCCACGTCCGGGCCGCATGAAAGATTACATTGCGGTACCAAAAGCCAACGGCTACCAATCTCTTCATACGTCAATGATCGGTCCTCACGGGGTACCTGTAGAGGTTCAGATCCGTACCGAAGATATGGAGCAAATGGCCGATAAAGGCGTCGCGGCGCACTGGTCTTACAAAGGCAGTGGCTCACGCAGTAGCAATGGGACAACCGCACAGGTTAAAGCACAGCGTTGGATGCAGAGCTTACTTGAGCTTCAACAAAGCGCAGGTAACTCATTCGAATTCATTGAAAACGTTAAATCTGATCTGTTCCCAGATGAGATCTTCGTGTTCACGCCGAAAGGTCGCATCGTCGAACTTCCTGCGGGTGCAACAGCGGTCGATTTTGCTTACGCGGTACATACCGATGTGGGCAACATGTGTGTAGGGGCTCGTGTCGACATGAACCCTTACCCACTCAGCAAATCGCTGAAGAACGGTCAAACCATTGAGATCATCAGTGCTCCGGGCGCACGTCCAAATGCAGCATGGCTCAACTACGTGGTGACCTCACGCGCTCGAACTAAGATCCGTCAGGTTCTGAAGACCATGCGCCGTGAAGAGTCGATTACGCTAGGCCGTCGTCTACTGAATCACGCACTTGGTGAACACTCTATTGCCGATATCGGCCAAGAGAACCTCGAGCATGTATTGTCTGACTTACGCCTAGAAAGCGTTGAAGACTTGCTAGCATCGATTGGTCTTGGCGAGCTGATGAGTATCGTCATTGCTCGGCGCCTACTGGGTGATGCTGACGAACTGACTGAAGTGAAAAACAACAGCGATGCGCCTAGGAAGAAACTAGCTATCCGCGGAGCTGAAGGTCTACTACTGACTTTTGCAAATTGTTGTCACCCGATCCCAGGCGATCACATCATTGCTCATGTATCTCCAGGTCGTGGCCTTGTTGTTCACCGCGAAACGTGTCCAAACGTTCGTGGCTACCAAAAAGAACCAGACAAATACATGGCGGTGGAATGGTCTGACGATTACGATCAAGAGTTCACAGCGGAACTTCAGATCGACATCCAGAACCACCAAGGTGCACTAGCAGAGTTAACGAACGTTATCTCGAAAACAGGCTCAAACATTCACGGTATTTCAACCGAAGAACGTGATGGACGCCTGTACACAGTGACTATCTTGCTGACGACCAAAGATCGTGTTCATCTTGCAAGTATTATGAAAAAGCTACGTGTGATGCCACACGCGCTGAAAGTAAAACGTCGTAAGAACTGATCTAAAAGCAGATAAATAAAGCAGATGAGAGATACGAGTCTCGAGATGCGAAGAGCAAAAGCTTTTCACCACCTCAACTCTTCGTATTTCGAGTCTGCTTTAATTTTTTGTACTGCCCTGTTTTCTATATCCCCCCTTTAGTACCCAGTTTACTCGTACCTCGTCTCTGCCCTTGATCCTTCGCATCTCGTTCACCCGTATCCCGAATCTGCTCTAATCTTTTCGCATATCGTTTACCCAAATCCCGTATCCGCTCTTAATCTCTTCGTATCTCGTTTACTCGCATCCCTCATCTGCTTCTAAGCTTTACCCTGTACAAAAATCCAGTAAAATGCTTGAATAGATTATCTCTCTTACGTTTATGAGCCTTGTTATGTCACAGCTTTTATCTGCTATCCCTCTCAACTCTTTATCTGGAGTCGGCGCTAAAGTCGCAGAGAAACTAGAGAAGGTTGGGCTTAACAATGTACAAGACCTGCTATTTCACCTGCCTTTGCGCTATGAAGATCGAACGCGTATCTATCCCATCGTAAAACTGCATGCTGGTTTATGGGCAGCAGTGCAAGGCAAGGTAATGCACGTCGATACCATTTTCGGTAAACGTAAGATGCTCGCAGTAAAGATCAGTGATGGTAATGGCACTATTACCCTACGTTTTTTCAACTTCACTGCAGGCATGAAGAATAACTTTGCTGAAGGCAAACAAGTGCATGCTTATGGTGAGATCAAGCGCGGTAATATGGGGCTTGAGATCGTCCATCCTGATTACAAATTCTTTGCGCCGAGGCAACAGCCAGACGTTGAAGCCAACCTAACTCCGGTGTACCCAACCACCGAAGGGCTAAGACAAGTCACGCTGCGTAATCTTACCGATCAAGCTTTAGAGTTAATCGACAAGGCCGCAGTTAATGAGTTGCTTCCATCCGGTTTATACGACCACCAAATAACACTCGCGCAAGCACTGCATACCATTCACAGGCCTCCTCCAGGCATTGACCTAGAGCTGTTTGATGAAGGTAAACACCCTGCGCAGCTACGCCTGATTATGGAAGAGCTACTGGCGCAAAACCTATCGATGCTGTCTGTTCGTAGTAAGGGGCAGCAAGACAAAGCGATGCCTTTCCCTCAGGTAAACACCCTCAAAGATAAGTTGCTAGCTCAACTTCCGTTTTCACCAACCAATGCTCAAGTAAGGGTGACTAAAGAGATCGAAGCCGACCTTGAAAAGCCACACCCTATGATGCGTTTAGTACAGGGTGATGTAGGTTCAGGTAAAACCTTAGTCGCCGCACTGGCAGCCGTTCGCGCACTCGAACATGGTCAGCAAGTGGCACTGATGGCACCAACCGAGCTATTGGCAGAACAGCACGCGATTAACTTTGCTAACTGGTTTGAGGCGATGGGCATTCAAGTCGGTTGGCTGGCCGGTAAACTCAAAGGTAAGGCTCGTGAAACGGAACTAACACGTATTGCTAGCGGCGAAGCGCAAATGGTGGTTGGTACTCATGCGCTGTTCCAAGAGCATGTCGAGTTCAAAAACCTTGGTTTAGTGATCATTGATGAGCAACACCGATTTGGCGTCCACCAACGATTAGAGCTACGTGAGAAAGGAGCAAAGCAAGGCTACTACCCCCATCAGTTGGTCATGACCGCCACCCCAATCCCACGAACGTTAGCAATGACGGCCTATGCCGACCTCGAAACTTCGATTATTGATGAACTGCCACCGGGACGAACCCCAATTCAAACCGTAGCGATTCCTGATACCAAGCGCGATGACATTGTTGAACGTGTGAAAAATGCGTGTCTCAATGAAGGCAAGCAAGCCTACTGGGTGTGTACGCTGATTGATGAATCGGAAGTACTGGAAGCTCAAGCTGCAGCTGATACGGCAGAAGAGCTGCAACGCAAACTGCCTGACGTAAAAATTGGTTTAGTCCATGGCCGTATGAAACCCGCCGAGAAACAAGCGGTGATGCGAGAGTTCAAAGAGAACAAGCTGCATCTATTGGTTGCGACAACCGTGATTGAAGTCGGTGTGGATGTACCGAATTCGAGCTTAATGATCATAGAGAACCCAGAACGTCTTGGCCTAGCGCAACTACACCAACTGCGTGGCCGTGTTGGCCGAGGTTCGGTCGCAAGCCATTGTGTACTGTTGTATCACTCACCGCTATCTAAAACCGCTCAGAAACGCTTAGGTGTGCTGCGTGAAAGTAACGATGGCTTTGTGATTGCACAGCGCGACTTAGAAATCCGTGGCCCCGGTGAATTGCTCGGTACCAAACAAACTGGCTTGGCTGATTTCAAGATCGCCGATCTAATTCGTGACCAACGTTTAATCCCAGAAGTGCAACGTATTGCTCGTCATATTCACGATAGCTACCCAGACAATGCCAAGGCGATCATCAACCGTTGGTTGGGTGAACGCGATGTTTACTCTAAAGCTTAATTAACCAAGTTACCATCGCCCAGAACGTAGAAAGGCTTCCCTTAAGGAAGCC
Organism: Vibrio sp. 10N.222.47.A9; assembly: GCF_963872585.1. NCBI lineage: Bacteria > Pseudomonadati > Pseudomonadota > Gammaproteobacteria > Vibrionales > Vibrionaceae > Vibrio > Vibrio sp. 10N.222.47.A9. The sequence goes on from NZ_CAWNBB010000033.1 coordinate 100,047, forward strand.
TTTTTAGTGTGCGTTACTTTCATCAAGCAAGAGCGAGATTCCCTATTCGCTCGTTCCTCATAGGGAATGACGATCAAAGTAAACTTTCATCATCAAAGTCCATGGTTAGCAATTCGTCATCCCCGAGAGGGAAGAATGACCGAGTCGGGGATCTCTTAACAGTTCCCCGAACCGAACTTATCGTCATCACACGGACCGATGATAACTAGGGCTTCACAGGGAAACTGATCTGCGCTTTTAAGCCACCTTCACTACGATTATTAACCACTACCGCGCCTTGGTGCTGACTGACAATACGTTTCACAATCGCCAAGCCTAAACCGGTACCTTCACTGCCACGAGCGGTGTCACCACGCGTGAACGGTTCAAACAATTTACCGACTTGGTCTTGCGGGATCCCAGGGCCATTATCTTCAACGGTCACCCAAGCCAATTTATTATCAGCCGTCATGCCAGTCGATACCTTGACCCAACCATTGCCATAGCGCAGCGCATTCACCACCAAGTTACTCACAGCACGCTTCATCGCGATCGGGTTACCTAGCGCAGGCTTCATCGATTCTGGAATATCGGTTTCAATTTGTACCTCGTAGCCACCTTCCGAGCTAGAAACTTCTCGGGCAATATCATCGACAAATACCTCTTGGAATGAATCTCGATCAACGGGCTTTAGGTAATCCATAAACTGGCTGATGATCTCATTACACTCTTCGGTATCACTGATGATCCCTTCCGCTAAATAGCTATCTTCTGGCGACATCATCTCGGTCGCTAAGCGAATACGCGTTAACGGAGTACGTAAATCATGACTGATACCTGCCATCAACAAAGCGCGATCTTCTTCGAGTTCTTGGATACCTTTCGACATCTGATTAAAGGCTCGAGTTACCGAGCGGATCTCTTGCGCACCTTGCACTGGCAATGGTGGTGGAATATCGCCACGCCCCACACCTTGGGCGGCTTTCTCTAGCGCTATCAAAGGCCGGTTTTGCAAGCGAATGAACAGCCAGCCACCTGCGACAATCAACATCGCCATGATCAGGCTGTTACGGAACAGAGGCGCAAAGTCTTCTTCTTGCAGCTCAGACAGAGGAATACGAATCAAGGAGTTAGGCAGCTGCGCGATGTCCATCCACAACACGTAGCTCTCTTTGCCTAGAATCAGCCGTACTTCGGTTTCAGAGCCCAACTCTTTGGTCATCTCCTCACTCATCAGATCGATTGCTACTGCATGGTAATACTCACCCGCAGCTTCGCTGTCCTTGGCGTGAACCGTCACTCCTAGCTGCTCAAGCACACGTTGACGCAGTGGCGCATCAATCTCGATATCACTGCCTTGATCCAAGACGAGGTTTAGCTCGTGAGCCAGAATCTTATTAAACTGCTGCAAACTCGGCATCAATGCATAGTTAAACACCGCGTAATAAGAAAAGATTTGGCTAGCAACCAACAAGGTTAAAAAGAGCACTATCGACTGAGTAAAGGAGCTACGTATGCGCATAGAAGACCTAAAGTGAGGGGTGATAAAATGTTTTATATGGCTATGACTATAACCCTAAACCCTTGTGCTGAATACAAAACGGGCCATCGCATATTAATGAGATGACCCGTAAGATTCACAGAATCGGTAAAGCAGCTATAGAGCTTATAAAGCTGGATTACACAGCTTTGCCATCTGGAACGAATACATAACCCAAGCCCCACACCGTTTGGATGTAACGAGGTTTACTTGGATCTTCTTCAACTAGACGACGCAGACGTGAAATCTGAACATCGATAGAACGCTCCATCGCTGAATATTCACGGCCACGAGCCATGTTCATCAGCTTATCGCGAGACATTGGCTCACGAGCATTCGTCACTAATGACTTAAGTACCGCAAATTCACCTGAGGTCAGAGGCATTGGCTCTTCACCACGGAACATTTCACGTGTACCTAAGTTCAAGCGGAACTCACCAAAGGCAACCACAGATTCTTCTGTGCTCGGCGCTCCCGGAGCTTCAATCACTTGGCGGCGCATTACCGCTTTAATACGAGCAAGCAGTTCACGCGGGTTAAATGGTTTTGGCAGGTAATCATCAGCACCCACTTCCAAGCCCACAATGCGATCCACTTCATCACCCTTTGCCGTCAACATAAGGATCGGCAGCGAGTTGTTTGCGTTTCGTAGACGACGACAGATCGATAGACCATCTTCGCCCGGCAACATTAAATCCAATACCATCAAGTGAAAATTTTCACGGGTTAACAGGCGGTCCATCTGCTCACTGTTTGCCACGCTACGCACTTGAAAGCCTTGCTCTGACAGATAGCGTTCTAGTAATGCACGTAGACGAGCATCGTCATCGACCACTAAAATTTTGTAGTTTTCTTGCATGTAATGGTTCCACCTATTAAAGCTCAAACCTAAGGTTAAGCATTCTTGGTACATTGTATATTGGTATAAGACATTAAAAATGTAACATTATTGGAGAAAAAGTCGCCTAAATAATTGTTAACGTATGTTGCCTTTCTATATATTCTATCTTAGAACATCATTTCATTAAGTCAGGTTTATGAAAACCAAACTGATCACCCGAGAAGGTTATAACAAGCTCAAAGCAGAACATGACCACTTATGGCACGAGAAACGTCCTGAAATTACTAAGATAGTCACTTGGGCTGCAAGCCTTGGAGATCGTTCAGAAAACGCAGATTACACCTTCAATAAGCGTTTACTTCGTCAGATTGATCGCCGAGTGCGTTTCTTAAGAAAGTTCTTACCTGATGTCACGATCGTGGATTACTCACCGCAACAAGAAGGTAAAGTATTTTTCGGTGCATGGGTCGAAATTGAGAATGATGATGGGGAAATGAAGAAGTTTCGCATTGTAGGACCTGAAGAGATCTACGGCGATGCTAAAGGTTATATCTCTATCGACTCGCCAATGGCTAGAGCGCTGTTGAAGAAGGAAGTGGATGACGAGTTTACGGTAACCACACCGGAAGGCGATAAAGAGTGGTTCATTAACTCGATTCGCTACGCAGACGACGCATAAAGCTTATTGCTTATGCCTTGCCTTATGGCTTATGGCTTATGGCTTAGCGTGATTAACCGGCCATCACAGGTCGAGCAGACAAACCCAAACTCCAGATAAAAGAAAACCCCGCTAGGCTTGCGCCTGGCGGGGTTAAGTCTCTATCGCAGCAATCCGGCTACTGTTTATCTCTTCGAGATAAGGTGCTCCCTGCATCTGTCCTTGATAGTGGCTAAATCCTTTAACCAATTTCCTTTTTGTTCATCGCCATCCTAGCGGTGTCCATTCTAGCCTGTCATCCTGACTGGCGAATCTCATCCAGAGATTATTACTTCCTTGCTGACCACTCATCCTAAGTAATCAAATCTTCATCCTGAAGATACCTAGTCCATTAGGCTTTTTCCTGTTCCTGCCAACTCCCTGTCGACAAGTTAAATATTACGGTATTTGGGCGAATTTCCTAGATAGTCCCAAAAAACATTTCGAGTGAGAAATACGCCCTAAAACACCACATGATTAAAAATCAACAACTTATAGTTAAATTAAGACATATTGATAGGTTTAAGGTGACTTAGGCTTACATCACGTGTGAGAGATCTCGCACAAAGCGGATATCACAAACGGAAATTCGACTTCTGACACGATAATTACACAGCCAAAGCTAGAAAAAGCGTACGCTCACCCCCATGTATTTGTCATGATATTAAATAAGAGATTCATCGGATGAGCCAAGCTATCTGTCGACTGATTGCTGAAGAACTGAATGTTCGTTCAGAGCAAGTCACTGCCGCAGTAAACCTAATTGACGACGGTAATACCGTTCCCTTTATTGCCCGCTACCGTAAAGAAGTCACGGGTGGCTTAGACGATACCCAGCTACGTAACCTTGATAGTCGCCTTTCATACCTTCGCGAGCTCGACGATCGTCGCCAAACGATTCTTAAGTCGATTCAAGACCAAGGCAAGCTCACGCCAGAATTAGAGCGTGACATCACTCAAGCCGACAGCAAGACTCGCCTAGAAGATCTATACCTGCCATACAAACCAAAGCGTCGTACCAAAGGCCAAATCGCAATCGAAGCAGGTTTAGAGCCACTTGCCGATACACTTTGGAATGAACCACAGCACGATCCTGAAACCGAAGCCGCTAACTTCATCAGCAGCGATAAAGGCATTGCTGATACTAAAGCCGCGCTAGATGGGGCACGTGCAATCGTGATGGAGCGTATTGCAGAAGACGCCAACCTACTTGAAAAGATTCGCCAACATCTAACACGCAACTCTGAGCTCGTTTCACGTGTCGTGGCAGGCAAAGAGCAAGCTGGCGAGAAATTCAAAGACTACTTCGAACATAACGAAACGCTAAACAAAGTACCTTCACACCGTGCGTTAGCCATGTTGCGAGGTCGAAATGAAGGCTTCCTAACGTTGGCAATGAATGCTGACCCAGAACAAGAAGAAGGTGTACGCGGTTCTTACTGCGAAAACATCATCTCTGATCACTACGGTATTACCCTGAGCAGCGCACCTGCAGATGCATGGCGTAAGCAAGTGATTAGCTGGGCATGGCGTATCAAGGTTTCTATGCACATGGAAACTGAGCTGATGGGCGCGATGAAAGAACGCGGTGAAATCGAAGCGATTGAAGTGTTCGCAACCAACCTTAAAGACTTGTTGATGGCGGCGCCTGCTGGCCCTCGAGCAACCTTAGGCTTGGACCCAGGTTTACGTACCGGTTCAAAAATCGCCGTTGTAGATTCAACCGGTAAGGTTCTGGCAACAGAGACCATTTACCCTCACCCACCACAGAAGCAATACGACAAATCTGCACACGTGGTTGAGCAGATGGTTCGCCAATACAATGTTGATTTGATTGCGATTGGTAATGGTACGGCTTCACGCGAAACAGACAGCTTTGTTGCTGATGTGATTAAACGCGGCAACCTAACAGCACAAAAAATTATTGTTAGCGAAGCGGGCGCATCGGTTTATTCCGCGTCTGAGTTAGCGGCGAAAGAATTCCCGAACATGGATGTATCGATTCGTGGTGCGGTGTCTATTGCTCGTCGTCTGCAAGATCCATTGGCAGAGCTAGTGAAGATTGACCCTAAATCGATTGGTGTGGGCCAATACCAACACGACGTGAGCCAAACTATGCTCGCTAAGCGCCTAGACGCGATTGTCGAAGACTGTGTAAACGCGGTTGGTGTTGATGTGAATACGGCCTCTGCCGCACTGTTAACTCGTGTAGCCGGCCTTTCTAACACCATCGCCCAGAACATCGTGGACTTCCGTGATGAAAACGGTCGCTTCGAAGCGCGTACAACACTGAAAAAGGTCGCTCGTTTAGGGCCAAAAGCGTTTGAACAGTGTGCGGGTTTCCTAAGAATCATGGATGGTAAGAATCCACTAGACGCATCTTCGGTTCACCCAGAAGCTTACCCATTGGTGAAAGCCATCGCCGAGAAAAACCAGAAAGACATCAAGTCTCTGGTGGGTAATACAGACTTCTTACGTGGTTTACATGCGGTTGATTACACCAATGAGAACTTCGGTGTACCTACGGTAACCGACATCATCAAAGAGCTGGATAAACCGGGTCGAGATCCTCGTCCTGAATTCAAGACAGCAACCTTCGCCGATGGCGTAAATAGCATGTCTGACTTAGAACCCGGCATGATCTTAGAAGGTGTGGTTTCAAACGTAGCTAACTTTGGCGCCTTCGTTGACATTGGCGTTCACCAAGACGGTTTAGTGCATATATCAGCGCTAACCGATCGTTTTGTGTCTGATCCTCATGAAGTCGTGAAAACGGGAGAAATCGTCAAAGTGAAGGTGATGGAAGTGGATGTTCAACGTAAACGTATTGCACTAAGCATGCGTATGAAAGATGAACCCGGCCAAGACAACCGTGCACAACGTTCAAGTGCACCTCGCACGCAAAATCGCCCGAATCAAAATTCGCAAGGTGGACAACGCCGCCGTGAGGAACCGCAACAAAACGCGGCGATGGGTGGTGCTTTTGCCGCTGCTTTTGCTAAAGCGAAGAAATAATAGGTCAATGAAACGACTGCGTGTCGTGAAATAAATAGCCTGTAAAAACAGAAAACCTGCATCCCTTAGGGTATGCAGGTTTTTTTATTATGTGTTCAAAAAAGACATCGAAGCTTAGCTGTATTCTGCGTGTTCTAAACACAACACGATCATGCTACAAAACAACCAACATTCCTGATGGAGCATGAGGCGCAACAGCATGACCATAATGATATTTTATGACCTTACGTCGCTTCTCCATCTGTCCCTCTTGAATCGCCGCATCTAAAACATGCTTTGGCAGGCGGAAACGCATGGTATAGCCCTTTCCTTGATCAGCACTGTATGTTCTCAGTGCCAATAAGCTGAACAACCTATCAAAAGGATCTTGTGGCTCTTCTTGGCTAATCGAATTGGCCTCTGACTCGTTCTCCATTTCATAACCAGGATGGTCTGAAGGATCCCAAGCCGACTGCTGCCTTCGCTTATCGTCCGGTTTTACCTTTCGCTCTGCATTGGTTTTCGCCAATGCTACGGCGGGAGCGACAGGTTCTCGAACTCTATTGTCACGCGCAACTTGCTCTGTTTGCACATTAACGGATGGGGCGATCAGTGGCACACTCACTGCAGTTGCAGGTGACACAATCATCGCGAACTCCTCAAGAATCCCCCATCGTTATTGCTATAACGCTGTTGTACTGTGAGTCAGCACAACAGGCATAGCCCAACTTACCGCAATCAGCTCAGGAGAGAGTTAGGTCTGAGTATCATGCTGTGCATTGGTGTTATACCAATCGTAGTAAATAACTGCTCATCCTAGCTTGCTAAAATGCTCGATAACGGCGTTAGAATTTTTGATTGTAGAATAACTACTTATCAAAACTACTTGTCAAAAAAAAAGCGGCCTTGTTCTCAAGCCTTTTTCCTACGCTATTTTTGAACACTTACTCACTGTGAGTGGTATTAGGTTATATATCGACCAAGCCAGCGATAAATTTAGCGATTATTTTGGGCGAAGCTGACCAGTTCACTGCAAAAGGCATCCGCTTCAGTCATAAATGGCGCATGCGAAGACTGCGTAAAAATATATTGCTCGGTATGAGGTAAGGCTTTGTCCAAATCTTTTGCAACCTTGATTGGCACAAGCCCATCTAATCGACCGTATAAACGCAGCATAGGCACAGAGATCTGCGGCAGTTGTTCACGGAGGTCGACATCAGACAGCATCTTTAAACCAGCCAATAATGAATCAGGATTTGGTAATGGGCGCGACAACACCGCTTGCTTGAGTTGTTTTACATCTTGTCTTGCTGAAGGGCTACCCATGGCCTGCAGTGCCATAAAACGTTCGATGGTGGTTTGGAAATCTTCAACCAGCTGCTCGGTGAATGCGCTTAATACGTTTGGCTGAATGCCTCGCCATAACACCGGTTCTTTTGCAGCGGCGAATTTAGGAGAACTGGCGACAGTCACCAATTTACTGACATAATCTGAGTGATGGAGAGCCATGTGCGTCGCGACTAAGCCACCGAGTGACCAACCCACCCAAATCGCTTGCTTGGGCGCGTCGACCAATAGTTGCTGAGCAATCTCTTCAAGATCTTGAGCGTGGCAGTGCGCGCTGTGCCCATACCCTGGAAGATCGACAACATGCACTCGGAAGTCAGCTTCTAAAGCAGTAACCGTTTGCTGCCATACGGCACCATTCATACCCCAACCGTGAACCAGAACTAAATCAGGCCCTTGCCCAGAAACATGCCAATACAACGCGTCACTCATTCTCAATATTCCCTACTTTTTTCATCGGCGATTATCTGTGCTTTTCAGTATGGTGAGTAAAAGGAACACCATAACCCAAAAGCATCACGAGCTATGTTATCTGATTGGCTACAAAAACACACACCACGTCTGGTCACACCTCAATGCCACCTGTGCAAGCTAGATAAGTCGCACAGCGATGCTCACCCTCGATGGTGTGATTCTTGTCTTAATCTCTTTGAGTCAGTTCCTCGCTGCCAACGATGTGGTTTAAAAACACTGCTCACAGTAGAGCAGTGCGGACAGTGCTTATCTCAACCTCCACCTTGGCATCGTCTCTATTGCGTTGGGGACTACACCTTTCCAACAGCACGTTACATTCAACAAATGAAGTACGCCGATAAGTTTTGGTTTGCACGCGATCTGTCAAAGTTATTGGCTTCACGTATCGAGCACCCTGCTCCGCTGATCACCAGCGTACCTCTGCATTGGCGTCGATATATTCATCGTGGCTTTAATCAAAGTCAGCTGCTTGCTAATTACACAGCTCAAGAACTTGGCGTTAAAGATGAGGTGCTGTTCCGTCGAATTCGCTCAACCGCTTCTCAGCAAGGGCTAACTAAATCCGCACGATTACACAATCTAAAGAGTGCTTTTACGCTTCGAAAACAAGACTTTCAAGGAACTGTCCCTTCTCACGTCGCGATAATTGATGATGTTGTAACCACCGGCAGTACTGTGTATCAATTATGCCAATTACTACTTGAAGTAGGCGTGAAAAGGATTGATATTTACTGCATCTGCCGCACTCCTGAGCCCTCTGGATAAAAGCTGTGAATCGCTACTTGTACAGCAATCCAACAAAAAAGGGCTGAATTACAAATCTGACAGGAGTAGAATGGTGCTAATAACCTACAAATCTACTCAGGTATTCGTCGTGTCAAATATTACTATTACAGAAACAGCTCAAACTCACTTTGCCAATCTGCTGTCACAGCAGCCTGAAGGTACAAACATTCGTGTGTTCGTGGTAAACCCAGGCACACAAAACGCTGAGTGTGGTGTTTCTTACTGCCCAACAGATGCTATCGAAGCGTCTGACACTAAGCTTTCTTTCGACGCTTTCTCTGCTTACGTAGATGAGCTAAGCCTACCATTCCTAGACGAAGCTGAGATTGACTTCGTAACTGACAAAATGGGCTCTCAACTCACACTAAAAGCGCCAAACGCTAAAATGCGTAAAGTATCAGATGACGCGACTCTGATAGAGCGTGTTGAGTATGCAATCCAAACACAAGTGAACCCACAGCTTGCTGGCCACGGCGGTCACGTTAGCCTAGTAGAGATCACTGAAGAAGGCGCAGCTATCGTTGCATTCGGTGGCGGTTGTAACGGTTGTTCTATGGTTGACGTAACGCTTAAAGAAGGCATCGAGAAAGAACTTCTTCAACAATTCGAAGGTGAATTGACGGCCGTTCGTGATGCAACTGAGCACGATCGCGGTGAGCACTCTTACTACTAATCATTTTACGACTAAGCATTCATGCAGTCTTAGCCGGTAGAAAGTTAAAGATTCAATCAAAAGGTTGATGCGCAAGCATCAACCTTTTTTTGTGTTTAAAACAGCAAAGCACTTTCGAACCGTCTATTTCTCGTTCAATGCCCATAATGACGGGCGCGTTACCATTTGGAGTAAGGTATTCAAGTGATCGCAATCGGTTCCTGATCCAATAATTCTAGGATATGAAAACTCGGATCTAGGAACTCAACTCTATTTCCCCTATATTAGAATGACTTTATAAGAAAGAATTCCAATGAGCTAAGGAGCGAGCGCAATGACAAAAAGGACCAAGCCAGAAATTTTGGCTCAACAAACTGTCGCTCAATCAAAACTATTCTCTATCGAGTCTCTCGATTTACGCTTTTCAAACGGTGAAGAGCGCACTTACGAACGTATGAAGCCCAGCGGCCGCAACGCAGTAATGATGGTTCCGATTACTGAACAAGGCGATATTCTGTTAGTGCGTGAATACGCAGCAGGCACAGAGCGCTATGAACTCGGCTTCCCAAAAGGGCTAATTGATCCAGGTGAGCAGCCTAATCAAGCCGCCGTTCGTGAACTAAAAGAAGAGATTGGCTTTGGTGCCAACAAGCTTACTCCCCTAAAAGAAGTGATCCTTGCACCCTCTTATTTCTCTAGCAAAATGACGCTGTTTATCGCAGAAGAACTCTACCCAGAGAAACTAGAAGGTGACGAACCAGAACCACTCGACATTGTGCGCTGGCCACTTGCTCAAGCCGAAGAACTGTTAACGCATCTCGACTTCTGTGAGGCTCGCAGTATTACAGCCCTACTATTAGCCCTTCGTGTATTAAACAATAATTAGAACATTCAGGCTCGCTCGAAGAGTAAGAGAATATTTATGCCAATAACAAAAGATTTGTCTCACCTCCTACCCTCTATCATTGAGATTGCTCGCTCTGCAGGCCAACTCATCTTAGAGATTTACGAGAAAAAGGATTACGAAGAGTTCACTAAGAGTGATGACACTCCAGTAACCAGTGCCGATCTTGCAGCACATAAGCTGATATTAAAAAAACTCAGTGAATTGACGCCTGATATTCCCGTATTATCCGAAGAAGACGCCGACATCAGCCTAGAGCAACGCTCTCAATGGGATCGCTACTGGTTGGTTGACCCACTCGATGGCACGCAAGAGTTCATCGCAAGAAGTGGCGACTTTGCAACAATCATCGCCTTAATTGAGCATAACAAGCCGGTAATGGGCGTCGTGTACGCGCCTGTTTCAGGTGTGAGCTATTACGCTTACAGTGGCAAAGGCGCTTGGAAGATCCCAGACCTCAATGACAGTGTAAAAATCAAAACGCATCGTCACGAGCTGCCAAACCAATCGATCGCGATGGCAATCAGCCGTCGCCAAGACATCAATCGCATCACTAACCGTATGAGCTCTGCTTGGAACTATGATTTGGTTCCTTTAGGCTCTGCTGCGCTGAAGGCATGCTTGGTTGCCGAAGGCGCTGTCGATTGTTATCTACGTATTGGACCAACCGGAGAGTGGGATACCGCGGCAACCCAGTGCATTGTTGAAGAAGCGGGAGGCCGAATCCTAAGCACTCAATTAGAGCCACTCTCGTACAATGAAAGAGAGACGCTTGAGAACCCGAACTTCATTGTTCTTGGTGATGCAGATTTACCTTGGGCAGAGATCTTACAAGGTAAAGACTAGGCGAGTTCGCTCCCTTTAACCGTCAGATACCCTCTAGATTCTCAGAACAAACAAAACGGGCACCTCAGTGAGGTGCCCGTTTTTTATAGTTCGCGATTTGATCGCCTAATTTACTAACCAACAGATACTAGCTCTGAAGTAGATACCGGGCTAAAAGCGACCTTGATAAGTAAACTGGTATTTACCTTGGCTATCAGGATTGCCCAACCACTTAAGCTGACTCTGCATCGCAGGCGGGAATTCAGCGCCCGGCTTAAACCATGCCGCCGAGGTGTAGCTTTGATTCGGCGTTACGCTCGCCGAGAACTCACTGTCCACTTGCTCGCTCTTCTGAGCGCCTTTGGCTGCAATTGTGTTGTCTTCACAGGTAATATCCGCAATCACAGGGCCAAGGTCTAATGAACCCACTGGCGAGTCGACCGCTGCACCAGACCAAGCAAGCGTACCTTCACCTGATTGACACCAAGGTTGAGCATGAACCGCATGTTTGATCGTCAGTTCAACTTGTCCTGCAATAGACACTGGCACTGGGATAGCAGGCGCATATTTCATCACGTTGCGGGCTGGCATTGATGCCACTAAGTTTTCCGCGTAAGCACCGCTCATGCTATACCCGACACGTCCTTTACCTGATAAGTTCATGTCGCTGTTGCGGCCAAAGCGAACCGCAAGTTCTGCTTTGGCTTGGAATAGTTTCGAGAACTGGAAATCCCACTGCACTGAGCCGTAATTGACACGCTGCCACGCGATATTGTTAGCGCGACCTTGCCAAACTGTGCCCTCAACGCCTTCAATGCTTAAACCACGCACGACGGGTGCATGCTTGAGAGCAAAAGCGGCAGGCAAATGCAGCAACAAGCTTACCGAGAAAAAAACGATAAAAATGACGCTGAATAACAGGCCATATTTGAAAGATAAACCGCGTTTCACATTAACCTCGTTTAAACTGTAGTCGGTTGATCTCAATAACCCCAGGGCTATCAGAGCGATCAATATCCATAAACTCAACCTCAACACCCTGCTTTTCTTTCAGGTATGTCAGCCAGTCAACGAACTTATTAAATGGCACAGGCTTAATCCAAACTTGCAGCATCTCACCGCGTGGTTGCACGCGTATCAGCTCGATGTTAAAACGGCGCATAGAAGCAGGCACAGATTGGTTCAAAGGCTGACTGGCACTGATGCCGCCGCTGCCTCGTAGTTCAACCACTTGATTGGCTTTGTCGGTTACCCAAGCAAGAAGTTGCTTCTCACTTTGAATGCGGCTTTGTGCAAGTTCAGTTCGCTGACTGAGTGGCTGTAATAACCCCCAATAAACGACACCCAACACCAATAAAACTAAGCAACCAACAACTAATCGTTGTTCCCGCTGACTTATTGAAGTCCACCACGCTTGGAGTGGTTCAATCATATTTCTCATCACTGATCTCCTTACGCAGGTTATTGATGGGGTTTAAGAGTAAAACTGCCAAATACGGCATCGCCATTACGGTTCAATGGCCCTTGCTCAACGACAAACTTCTCTTCGAGCTTCACCCTTGCGGTCTCAAAGTGTTGGAAGTCAGAACTTTTAGCCTGCAGTCGAACCTCAGAACGGTTGCCATCGTAGCGAATGCTTTCAACTTCGATCGTCTTCACTTGCCCTAAGGTTTCAGGCAGCAAAGCTAACCAACCAAGTAAAGAATCACCTTCGCCTGAACCACCGTATTTCTTAGCTTCATCATTCATCTGACGCTTAAGGTAGCTTACTGTCGGAATTCGTTGCTTACCTGGCAGCACAGCTCTAAAAATACGTTCACTCTCAGCTCTGTAAGCTTCGGCTTGCGCTTCATACTGCTGAACCTTCAACACTTGTTGAGTCACAATCACAGCCACCAGCAAACAAGCAGCAATCGCGACTTTCTGCCATACGCGCCAATATTTACTGAATGAAGATTTGGTTTTAAAGGTGCCAGTCAGTAAATTTACGCCGCTTGTGATCGCTTGTTGGCTCAACAAAGACATCACCAATTCCGCAGGCTTTGCTTGCCACTCGAGACCGCTTTGCTGTTGAACGTCGTCGTTCGGCATCGCGGTATAGCTAAAGATAGTCGTCGCTTGCTCTTCGTCATCAGCAACAACCCAATCACTTTGCAAAAACATCGGTAACCATGCTTCGCTGATTGATACGGCTTGATAGTTACCTTGACGTTGAGAGTGACCTTGGCGTAATAACCAATGTTGGTCGATCTGTAATGCACTGATGCCTTGATCTTCCAAAGGCACGGCTAGTGTATCTGGTAGCACCTTACGGAAGATTATATTGGCTTCGCGAAACAGGTCTAAAGCTTGTTTTAACCATTCACGATCCACACCACACACGGTAGCGTGAGTGGCATCTTTATCTAAAATGGTCAGGTGTAAGTCTTCGATATCTTGTGCGACTTCGTCTTCTAATAAGAACGGCAGCATAGAATCAAACTGGCGAGCAGCACCTTTCGGGATCTCAACACGCTTAATTAAGCATTCACTTCCCGGCAATAAAGCGATACAGCTGCGCTTTTCAGCGTAAGGCGTTAACTCGTCAAGCTGATCCCAGCTAGACAGTTCACCGCTTGCTATCACTTCTTGTTGGCTTGTCGACCAAACTAACCACCGCACAGGGCTTTGTGGTTCGCTACTCAGTCGAACGGTCAGAAACTCGCTCACTGATTCCTCCAAAACGACGGCGTACTACCGTCACTGTTTCTCGATTACTACTATAGAAAAGCGTCCGTATACGTACACGTGACTGCTCAACTAATACCTCTGCATCTAGCTCAAAATAGGCGCTATCTACAGTTAAATATGCTTTCGCTTTTTTACTGACTTCGGCACTCACACCAACAATGGCAGGTTCAGCCATGAATGCGTCGACCGTATCCCAGCCATCAAATGGGCGTTTGTCTATCAGCTGTTTGGCATCCGATTCACTTAAGCCTGGCGCAAACATCGCTTCCAATAAAGGCGCTTGCTTTTCCGTGAGAGTATTCACATTCAAGCGGAAATCATCGGTGGGTAAAGCGCAAACAAATGGGCGAACCTTATTCATCACTTCACCAGTGACTTGATAAACCGCTCGTAGCTCCGATTCATCGGCCATTAAGCCATTTGCCGCCAAATAAGAGGGCTTCATCGCTTCATACGTGCTGTCTTCTACGCCAGACGAAGAGGTGGTTCGTGTATCCGCATCAACAAATTCCCACGTTGAATTTGCGATAACCTCAGCCTGATAAGGCTCAACGTCTTGGTTTTCCAATAAGGTTTGCCAAACCGTGATTAAATAAGGAGTCTGGTTACTTGAAGTGGTCGCCACTCCGGCTAAGGCATTAAGATTAAAACATGCTTGAGCATCAACAATGCGGCCCTTAACTTGGCCATAATCCAATGGGTATACCTGCTCTTCTAAAGCCCATGGTTGGCTTAGGTTCACGGTATCACTGTCTTTGTAACTTTGCCTAATACCGTCTTGCACCAACGCTTCTACACCAATGCTGTACCAGTAAGCCTGTTGGTAATTCAGTTGGTTACCAACACGCTTGAATTGCGTAAACAAACGCTCGGACATGCTGCCAGCAATGGTTGCCATGATCGCCAATAGCATCAAAATAATGATCAGCGCGACACCACGCTGCTTGCGCCCCATGGCAGACCTTGTCAGTGCAAACTTGTTAGTTCGATGAGTCATTATTCCCCTCATTACTACTTGAAGAGTCACTGTTTGAAGAATCATCGGCCTGATCTAGAGTGCCACCTGGAGTGAGATAAACACGCTCTATCTCACCATAGTCTTTTAGTGTCAGCTTAAGCCTCACTGCTTTCGGCAGTGATTTATCGGTTTGCCACTCTTTACCCCAGCGGCTTCCGTCATAAAACTCGAATTCCAAGCTTTCAACATCATCAAGCAGAGGGGTAATCACACCTTCTTGGCCTGAAGGTGTATCGGGATAACGCCACCATACACGCTCAAGTGTTTCTTCTTTAATGCGGTAGCCAACCTTCGTGACTTCACCGCGAGGAAACTGCTGTTGTGGGTTGTGCCAACCTAGGCGAGTAAACATGATGCCTACACTGTCAGAATCCAATAAATACTCTTTCATTAAGATCAGCTTAGATGATACTTCTTCACCGTTAGTACGAAATTTTCGCACCGCCATCTGGCGAAAATCATTATCTAAAATGACTAAACTGCGTTGCAGTTGGTTCAAACGAGCACTGCGCTCAATAGAGATCTCGTTGCTTCGCTGTACCTGATTAACCACCTGATAAGCCGCCATGCTTAACGTGGCAAAGATAGCGATCGAGACCAAAACTTCAATTAGGGTAAAGCCTCTCCCTTTGGAAGATAGACCTTTTTTACGCGGCGTACGCTTATTTGCCGACATGCTCTTACTTAGCGACACGCTCTTAGTTGACCACACGCTTTTAATTGACCACATAACTTCGCACCGTAACGACTGGAGACGCCTTCTTGCTGGTTGCCGCACTCACATCAAACGCCTTTAATAAATCATCGCTGGTATCGATAGGGGTAATCTTCCAGAACCACTCTCTTCCCGCTAACTCTTGCGTGCCCTGCGCTTTTTTAAGCTTCTCAGGATGTAGCATGACTAGGGCCATTTGATTATCAACGACCATCGCCGCGAAGGTTTTTTCTTCGAGATAACTGAGCGTATTGATGTGCTGGGTGACAGCACGAATCACACTGATCGCCGCCGTAGCGAAGATAGCCAGCGCAACCAATACTTCAAGCAGAGTCATTCCTCGAGAACGATAAGGAGAACGGTTATTCTTCTTCATCTTCTTCTCCCGGCTCTAGCAGTCGAATCTCACCATTATCCAATACTCGAATGCGCCAACCATCTTGTATTGTGTCACCCGTGTTTGGGTAAAACGACAGTACAAATGGCGTCATTTCAGCACTCGACAAGATGTAGACCTGTGGTGGCTTGGGCTTCTTTTCCTCTTCCAGATCCGCAAACATGTCTTCATCAAATAAGCTTCCCGGATTAAAAAGACGATCATCGTCTTCCCACGCGCCACCACCTAATGTCAGCGACAGTGCCAGTTCTTCCGGTAATTCAGTTGAAGAAGGGATCTTTTCGAACTCAGTTTCTTGCCAGCCATCAGACTTCAAAGTCATCAGAACGTAAGTCGATTTTTTTTCATCAACACGAACACCAAAATCTAAGCCACTCAAAATAGCCTCTTCATTGAGTAGCTGAATTCGCTGATAAAAGCTTTGAGCGTATTTTTTAGCAACATCTTTGCTATTGGTAGGGATGGTCGAGATCACCGCGACCGCCGATACTGACAGTAATACCAACACCAAAAGAATCTCAATCAAGGTGAAACCTGGCTGTGTTTGCTTAGTTTTCACCTTGTAAGCTCCATTTTTTGCGTACTACCATCAATAACGTATCAAGCGACAATGACGTATCAAGCAACAATAACGAATCAAAAAACAGGAACGTATCAACCGACAACAAGCCGAAGCTTATTGGAAGTCCTGCATGTTCCAGTTGCCGATATCCGCAGCAATACCTTCACCACCTTCTTGACCATCTGCGCCAAGAGTGAAGATATCAATTGTGCCGTTATCACCAGGACTTAGGTATTGGTACTCATTGCCCCATGGGTCGTTAGGTAGACGCTTGATGTAACCGCCGTCTCGGTAGTTACGAGGCTCAGGGCTGTTTGGCTTTGTCACCAACCCGTCAAGGCCTTGATCCGTTGTTGGGTACACGCTGTTATCCAGTTTGTACATGTCGAGCGCGTTCTCTAGCGCCACGATATCAGTGATGGCTTTTTGTTGATCCGCCTTCTCTTTGTTGCCCAACAGGTTAGGTACAACAAAGCTTGCTAGAACACCAAGGATAACGACAACAACCATGACTTCTAATAGGGTAAAGCCTGACTGTTTTTTCATTTTATTTTTCATTATTTTCTCCAAATTACAGATAGCGAGTTAAGGGGAATGATGTCCTTCTTCTCGATAATCCAAAAACTAACGTCTGATGAGCAGCAGGTTAACCACTCATTAAATTGTTCATTTCAAGCATTGGCATCAGCGTCGCCATCACGATAAACAGCACTAAGCCTGCCATCAACGCAATAAGCGCTGGGGTAAAAATGCCTAACGCGATATTAACCGTCGATTCAAAGCTTTGATCCTGGTTATCTGCCGCTCTTGTCAGCATCTGTTCCAATTGGCCACTCTGTTCACCACTGGCGATCATATGCAGCATCATCGGGGGAAAGAGTTTGGTTTGATCAAGCGCTTTACGCAGGCTTGCCCCTTCTCTAACGCTATCTGATGCCTGTAATACTTGTTGTTTCACGTGATGATTCGACATCACATCTACCGCGACCTTCATCCCTTCAAGGATAGGAATCGCACTAGAGGTACAGATAGAAAGTGTTCGTGCAAAGCGAGAGGTGTTGATCCCTTTCGCTATCTTGCCGATCAACGGGATGCTCAATAATTTGCGATCCCAGCTCATGCGAACGCCCGGCTTTTTCAGCGCAGTCTTAACCAACGCAATCACACCAATGGTCAACACCAGTAATTGGATGCCCCAATTCTGGATAAATTCACTCGATGCTAATAAAAATTGTGTCGACTGAGGAAGCTCTTGTCCCATTTGGATAATAGGCTCAACGATCTTAGGCACTACCGTTGCCAGTAGGAACGACACAATCGTCACCGCAAACACCACCAGCACTATTGGGTAGATCATCGCTTGCAGCAACTTAGAACGCATCTTCTGACGGTTTTCTGCGTAGTCAGCCAAACGTTCCAATACCGCATCGAGGTGTCCTGACTTCTCACCAGCAGCAACCATGGCTCTGAACAGCTCATCGAAGATATGGGGATAATCAGACAAGCTATCTGCTAACGAATAACCTTCAGTCACCTTAGATCTCACCGCGAGTAGCATGGTGCGAATACGAGGTTTCTCAGACTGTTCGGCAACGGCTTTCAAACACTCTTCCAACGGCATACCAGATTGAACGAGCGTGGATATTTGACGAGTAATAAGCGCAAGATCAGGCGTACTGATGCCGCGTTTAAAGCTGGTCGATGGCTGAGCACCTTTTGCTGTTTTTGCTTTAGCCTCGGTCATCTCAACCGGCATCAAGCCAAGCTCTTTTATTCTTTGACGAGCCTGACGAGCATTATCTGCTTCAATTGAGCCTTTTTTACTTTTGCCTTTGGCATCCAGTGCTTTGTATTCAAATGCCGCCATACTAGACTTCCTTGGTCACGCGCATCACTTCTTCGAGGGAAGTTACCCCTTTCAGAACTTTGCTCAAGCCATCATCTCGAATACTTGGTGTTGTGCCACGAATTGCTTTATCAATCGCCTGCTCACCCGCTTCACTGTGAATCAGCTCTTGTACTGAGTCATCAATCATCAGCAGCTCATGAATACCCGTACGACCTCGATAACCCTTATGGCCACACTCTTCACAACCTTTGGCATGGTAAAGCGTCAGGCTTTCTTTCTTCTTCAACCCAAACAGTTTCTTCTGCTCTTTATCGGCTTCATAAGGTTCTTTACATTCGTTACATAAGGCACGAACCAAGCGCTGAGCCAAAACACCCAGCAGTGAAGAAGAGATCAAGAAAGGTTCAATGCCCATATCACGCAGACGTGTAATCGCACCGACGGCAGTATTGGTATGCAGAGTCGACATAACTAGGTGACCTGTCAAAGAGGCCTGGACAGCGATCTCTGCGGTCTCCAAGTCACGGATCTCACCAATCATAACCACATCAGGATCTTGACGAAGAATGGCACGTAAACCACGCGCAAAGGTCATATCAACCTTAGGGTTCACTTGTGTTTGACCAATGCCATCGATATCGAATTCGATCGGGTCTTCAACGGTTAAAATGTTTCGTTCATTGCTGTTGAGTTCTTGCAGGCCTGCGTACAGGGTCGTCGATTTACCTGAACCTGTCGGGCCGGTCACCAAGATAATGCCGTGTGGGCGCTGAATCAGCTTACGGAAGTTTTCATGGTTTTCTGCTGTCATACCTAAACTGTGCAAGTCTAGACGAGTGGCATTTTTGTCCAACAGACGCATTACCACACGCTCACCGTGCGAAGAAGGCATGGTTGAAACACGAACATCAACCGCTCGGCCACCAATACGCAGAGAAATACGACCATCTTGTGGCACGCGTTTTTCCGCAATGTCCAATTTAGCCATAACCTTGACACGCGAAACTAATAGCGGAGCCAGTTTACGGCTTGGCGCTAAAACATCACGCAGCACACCATCAACACGGAAACGGATACAAAGTGACTTTTCAAAGGTTTCGATGTGTATATCCGAAGTACCTTCTTTGATCGCCTCACCCAGCATCGCATTGATTAACTTGATGATTGGTGCATCATCTTCTGATTCAAGTAAGTCTTCGTCTTGAGGCAGTTCTTCCGCTAGTGAGAAGAAATCATCACTATCAGCACCAATGTCTTCCATGAGCTGACGAGCTTCTGACGAGTCACGCTGATAAGCATCGGTCAGTTTTTTATCAAACTCATCGAGAGTAATCGCTTGTGGCGTAAAACCGTTTTTCACCACTCGACTCACTTCAATGATCGCCGCCGATTTCAGTGGCTCAACATAATAAAGTATCGGTGCGCGCTCTGGATGTTGATACTCCAACACCATCTTATAGCGATTCGCAAAGCTAAACGGCAAGCGCTGATAAGTACGTGCCGCCCCTACCAATTCAGCCATTATTCTTGTTCCATTTGATCGATGAAGGCTTGAATTTCAGCCGGGTGATTCATGTCGGCACCAAATTTAGGCAATACCGGAATGTTATCGTCATCCATCAGTTTCAGACCCTGCTCTGACTTATACAGCTGCTCAGCACGGATGAAGTTGTATTTACGCTGAGTGATACCATCGGCTGTCATACCATCACGAATAATGGTTGGTTTGATGAAGACCATTAGGTTCTTTTTCTCAACCTGAGTACTGGTTGATTTAAACAGGTAACCAAGAAATGGGATATCACCCAAGAATGGGACCTTAGCTTCACTTTCCAGTGCGCGCTCATCAATCAAACCACCCAGCACCAGCATCTGACCATCTTCAATGATCACTGACGTGTTCAGTTGACGCTTAGCAAAACGAACATCAACCGCACCATTTGCACCCAACACATTCGATACTTCTTGTTCAATATTTAGTTGTACTGAGTTACCTTCATTGATTTGTGGCACGACCTTAAGCTTGATACCCACTTCTTTACGTTCAACCGTTTGGAATGGATTGTCGTTGCTTGAACCCGCAGTAGAACCGGTTAGAACTGGCACTTCTTCACCCACAATGAACGAAGCCTCTCCATTATCCATCACGGTAATACTTGGAGAAGACAAAATGTTGGAATTCGAATCAGTCGAAACCGCACTAATCAGTGCTGTCCAGTCTCCCATAACAATTGGCAATGCTGCCCCATTCAAGCCACCTAAAGCAGATGCTAATGTACTATAATCACCCTCTTCGGTAGTATTCTCATTGCGTAAAAAATTACCATCAGAATCATAAACAGCTTTAGTTGTCGTCGAATCTTTCGCTTCTTCGAGACCCACCATTACTTCACCAATTTTTGGCCCACCATTAGAGAACTGAATCGCTCCACCATTCTCTAGAGAACCCCATTGCACACCAAGGTTAATGCCATCACCCTCTGCCATCTCGACAATTAGGGCTTCAATCAATACTTGAGCACGACGAATATCCAACTGCGCGATCACATCTTGCAGCGCGTTCATGATGTCTGGTTGGGCGGTAATAACCAAAGAGTTGGTATCACTGTGAGCTGAGATCATCACTTGGTTACGTTGAGATGAGCTACCTTTAGTTGATGTTTGCTTCTCTGATTGCAGGTTATCCGACACGCCTTTCAGCACATCGACTAAATCTTCTGCTTTTGCGTATTTAAGGTAAATAACTTGGTTATTGCCCTTGGTCGCCATTTCAACATCAAGCTGTTCAATCAGCCTTCTTAAACGGCTACGTACCTTAGGGTCACCTGAGATAAGAATCGCATTAGTGCGCTCATCAGCAACTAATTTAGGTTGTAGGAAGGCAGGTGTATTTTTAGCATCTGTGGTTTTGCTTAACGCATCAACGATACGTACCATTTCTGCCGCAGAGGCATTCTTTAGCTCAACGACTTCAATCTCTTTATCACCCGCTTGGTCAACACGCTTGATGATTTCAGCTAAACGGTTTACTACCGCCGCTCGGCCTGTAATAAGGATGATGTTGGCTGGATCGTAGTGCACCACGTTACCCGCACCAGCATTGTCATTCAACTGGCGAAGCAGAGGAGAAAGTTCACGCACCGAGACATTACGAACCGTCACAACACGTGTCACCACGTTGTCGCCTTTGATCGTATCACTGTCTCCAACGACTGGAATTGCCGATGTTTTCGAATCCTTGGCCTTGATGATCTTAAGAACACCTGAGTCCATTTCGACAACCGCGTAGCCATACACTTCCAATACGTTTAGGAAGAAGCTGTAATATTGCTCTTCATTGAGTACGTCGTAGCTGCGTACATCGATTTTTCCGCGCACCGAAGGGTCAACGATGATCGTCTTCTCTAGGTTACGACCAACAATATTAATAAACTCTTGAATATCAGTGCCTTTAAAGCTGGCACTAAAATCACTCGCGATGGCTGCGGGTGTGCAGATTAAGCTTCCTGCCAATAACCATGCACTTTTCTTAAACCAATGCTTCACGTACTTCTCCTACACTTTCGTCCTTCGTTAGACGCAAAGTTTTAAAATTCAATAAACACTTCATGTTGTTGACCATCTCTCTCGACGACGAGGTTTAGCTCTGTCAGCTCTGAGATAGAACGGAATATGTTGCCCATAGCAGCAGGGTCTGTCAGGTCTTGTCCATTTAACTGAGTGGCAATATCTCCGTTTTGGAGCCCAACAGAGTTAAAAAGTTCTGAATCTTTGCCAGGGCTCACACGATAACCAATCACTTTATCGTCGCGTTTCACCTGAGACAGTCGAACATATTGGAAGATTTGTTGAGGATCTTTCATTATCTTCGCTTTAATTTCATCTAGCTTCTCTTCTGCAGAAGCTGGGTTGTTGCCACGCACAGAAGAAGAGGTACGAGGTGGCGCAGGTGCTGATACAGACAAACGCTTGTACTCAATACCTTCAAGCATCAGGGTTTCGTCTCGCCCAGAGTTATCGATGATCACACGATCGACTAATACGGCCTTGAGCTTAGCTCTAGTGCCTTCAATCTCTTCGTTAATTCCGTAGGTCGCTTGTGTGCCGCGATTGGCAATCACAGCCAAGCTTAGCTTTGGATTAGAACTGGCTACTGCACCCACTAAAACGAGGTTCAGTCGCGTCTTTGGCGCATCTTGGATAACTTGCTGCTCAACCACAGCAGGCGTAGTTGGGTTATAAGCACCAAATATGTTGCTCTGCTGCAAAGAAGAGATATCAAGAGTCGATTGAGGCGTTGAAGACGAGGAAGTCGTTGCTGCCCATGGCACGACGGTTTGCTCAGCAGGTTCAATAAACCATGCAAGCTGTCCTAAAATCCATGCGGAAGCTGCGATCAACACACAACAAAGAACAAGGCTCAGTTTCTGCTGGAGTAAAAATCCATTCTCTAAAAATCGGCTCAGCACCGGAGAGTTATCCATGCGAAGTTTGAGCTCTAAAAAGTTCACGTTCCCTAACCCTTTCTATAACGAATAAAGCTGTAACCTACTAAACTATCAGCTTTTTTGTTCATATATTCTGTTCCTGCTTATTAAAAGCATAAGATCCTGAACTATATCATAGCAAATCTATAAATCGGCATTACCTGAGCTATTTTGTAATCTTCCTTGAAAAAAAAGCCAATCGCCTCCACATAAGCTTCTACTAAATGTGATAAGCGTCATCAAACAAAATAAGTTGCATACTGTGAATAACAGTTAAACCGCATTCATTTCTAACTGAAAAGGCACTGTCCTATATGAAAACGACTAATGAAGCTGTCAGACTCGATAAATGGTTGTGGGCAGCACGCTTTTATAAAACTCGTTCAATTGCTCGCAACATGGTCGATGGTGGCAAAGTCCACTATAATGGTCAGCGCAGTAAACCCAGCAAAATCGTAGAACTTGGGGCAGTGATTACCCTGCGCCAAGGGAATGAAGAAAAGACGGTCACCATAGAGAAAATATCCGCACACCGTGGCGGGGCGCCAGTCGCTCAAACCCTCTATGAAGAAACTACCGAAAGCTTGGCAAAAAGAGAAGAGTTTGCACAACAACGCAAGCTAAATGCTCATAGCCCAGCACCAGAACGTCGCCCAGATAAAAAGCAACGTCGTGACATCATCAAGTTCAAGACTCAATAAGCTAGAAGGAATAGCCAAATGGCAGACCCAATGTCTACAAGTAATGTTTTAAATCGCTACCTATTTGAAGACCTATCAGTACGTGGTGAATTGGTACAGATGGACGAAGCATACCAACAGATTATTTCTAGCAAGGAATACCCAGCGCCAGTACAAAAGCTGTTGGGTGAGCTACTGGTTTCAGCGACGCTACTAACGGCGACGCTAAAGTTTGAAGGTTCTATCACGATGCAGCTGCAAGGTGATGGTCCAGTATCTCTGGCTGTTATTAATGGCGATAACGATCAGAAGATTCGTGGTGTTGCGCGCTTTGACGGTGACATTGCTGACGACGCTGGCCTACATGACCTTATAGGTAAAGGCCACCTAGTGATCACTATCGATCCTAAAAAAGGTGAGCGTTACCAAGGCATCGTTGGTCTTGAAGGTGACACTCTAGCTGAAGTCCTTGAAGGTTACTTCGCAAACTCTGAACAGCTAAAGACTCGTCTATGGCTACGTACGGGTGAACATGAAGGCAAAGCACACGCTGCGGGTATGTTGCTGCAGGTTATGCCAGACGGCACTGGTTCGCCAGATGACTTCGAGCACCTAGAGCAGTTAACTGACACGGTTAAAAACGAAGAACTATTCTCTCTAGAAGCGAATGATTTGTTGTACCGCCTATATAACCAAGAGAAGGTTCAGGTATTTACCCCTCAACCTGTCGAGTTCTTCTGTGGTTGCTCTCGTGAACGCAGTGGTGCCGCTATCATTACCGTTGCTCAAGAGGAGATCTACGACATCCTGAGTACGGAAGGTAGTGTTGCGCTTCACTGTGATTACTGTGGCACAAACTACTCGTTCGATAAGGGCGACGTTGATGCACTGTACGCAGAAGCAGCAGATAAAGGCGACAATACGGTTCATTAATTTACAGCGTACCAAAAACACGTAATTTACCCCAAAAAGGTCAGCACTAAGCTGGCCTTTTTTGTGATCAAAATAGCGCAAAGCCCGTAACATCTCGTAATAAAATCACCGCTTAATTTTAATCAATTAATAATGTTCTCGCCCCTAGCGCAAAGGTTTGCGTACAGGATAGACTAGTCGGGCCAATATGTGACGAGACGCTTAAAACCTCACGGTTAATATGGATATTTTTTGAGCTGTATCCCTGTTTCCCCCGAGCCTCGTTGCTAGCATGGTGAGCAGATAACAATAAAAAATTAATACAAAATCCCTACAAAATATCCTACAAGGAGCACCTATGACCGTTATGGAACATACTAAGGCTGCACAAATTGATCTAACTAAGCACGGACTGACTGGCGTTACTGAAGTTCTTCGTAATCCTAGCTACGAGCAGTTATTCGTTGAAGAAACACTGCCAGGTTTGGAAGGCTACGAAAAAGGCGTAGTAACGGAACTAGGCTCTGTTGCGGTTGACACTGGTATCTTTACTGGCCGCTCACCAAAAGATAAGTACATTGTTAAAGATGACACTACGCGCGATACCATGTGGTGGTCAGATCAAGGCAAAAATGACAACAAACCGATTACAACTGAAGTATGGAGTGAGCTGAAAGAGCTTGTGACAACTCAGCTATCTGGCAAGCGCCTGTTTGTCATCGACGGTTATTGTGGTGCTAACCCAGATACGCGTTTAAGTGTGCGTATTATCACTGAAGTAGCGTGGCAAGCGCACTTCGTTAAGAACATGTTCATTCGTCCAACTGACGAAGAGCTAGCAACGTTCGAACCTGATTTCGTGGTAATGAACGGTGCTAAAACAACGAACCCTAACTGGGAAAAGCAGGGTCTAAACTCTGAAAACTTCGTTGCTTTCAACCTAACAGAGCGCGTTCAAATCATCGGTGGTACTTGGTACGGCGGTGAGATGAAGAAAGGCATGTTCGCAATGATGAACTACCTGCTTCCTCTGCAAGGCATTGCTTCAATGCACTGTAGTGCAAACGTTGGCGAAGAAGGCGACGTAGCTGTATTCTTCGGCCTATCAGGTACCGGTAAAACAACCCTATCAACCGATCCTAAGCGTGAGCTAATCGGTGATGATGAGCACGGTTGGGATGACGATGGTATCTTCAACTTCGAAGGTGGTTGTTACGCGAAGACGATTCGTCTATCTAAAGAAGCAGAACCAGAAATCTACAATGCAATCCGTCGCGATGCACTGCTAGAAAACGTAACGGTTCGTGGTGATGGTTCTATCGATTTCGATGACGGTTCAAAAACAGAGAACACTCGAGTTTCTTACCCGATTCACCACATCGACAACATTGTTAAGCCAGTATCAAAAGCAGGTCACGCTCAAAAAGTTATCTTCCTAACAGCGGATGCGTTTGGTGTGCTACCACCAGTATCTAAGCTGACTCCGGAGCAAACTAAGTACCACTTCCTATCTGGCTTCACAGCTAAGCTAGCAGGTACAGAGCGCGGTATTACTGAACCAACACCAACGTTCTCTGCGGCATTTGGTGCGGCATTCTTAACTCTTCACCCAACTCAGTACGCTGAAGTGCTTGTGAAGCGTATGGAAGCGGCTGGCGCTGAAGCTTACCTAGTGAACACAGGTTGGAATGGCACAGGCAAACGTATCTCAATCCAAGATACTCGCGGCATCATCGACGCTATCCTAGATGGCTCAATCGACCAAGCTGAGACTAAGGTTATCCCTATGTTTAACCTAGAAGTACCGCTGGCGTTGCACGATGTTGACCCAGCGATTCTTGACCCACGTGATACTTACACTGATCCACTACAATGGGAAAGCAAAGCGAAAGATCTAGCAGAGCGCTTCATCAACAACTTTGATAAGTACACAGACAATGCTGAAGGTAAGTCACTGGTTGCGGCAGGTCCTCAACTAGACTAACCCAATCATCTGCTCGGGCTTAGCCAAAAGCGAACGCCTAATTTAAAATGATATTTTTGTAGCAAGCCCCTCTTTTGAGGGGCTTTTTTGTTGCTGCTTGCCCCTTTTTGTTCCACTCTATTTTGAGACTATTGAAATTTAAGGCTTTCAGGGAATGAAAAAGGTATTCATGGTGATTGGCATTGTGGTGGCCATCATCGTTGCGACTATCGCAGCGTTGTTATTAAGCCTACAAACTCAATACCGATCGGATGTTGCTAACTTTTTTATCAAGCATACGCTTGAACAACCTGTACTCATTGAAGACGTTGAGTATCAGGCGCCTTATCACATCACCTTGATGGGCATTACCCAAAGCCAACCTGATAAACAAAAACCTCTCTATATCGACAAGATCGATCTTTGGTTCAGTCCCAGCTCGATTACAGAAGCTAAACTGGTCTTGGACTCCGTCTTGATCAGTGGCCTACAGTTGGAAATAAGCGATCTAGAGGCATTCACGCCGTTATTCACCCAACCAAACATCAAGCTCCACCAGCTAGCCATCAATAATCTCGACTTTTCGACCCCAGACTTTAATGCGCGAGGCATCGACCTCCAGATCTCCGATCCAACGTGGGATGACAACAACACATTGCTGCCTTATGGCAAAATCCAACTCTCAGCCACGCAGCTGTATTGGCAAGGAGAAGCCTTTGATAACCTGTTGTTTGACCTAGACTTAAAACCTAGCGATAGCACGCTTTATGGCGCTTCATTTGACTGGCGCGGTGCCAAGATTTCAGGACAAGCAGAGCAGTATCAGCAAGATTGGTCATTGGTGAATGTGACCGTTGATGGCTTACGACTCAATCAGAAACAGACCCAAAGCCTACTAAGCAAAGAGTGGGATGTAGCCGGTATTCAGATCAATCACATCAATAGCTTAGATATTCTGCGCAGCGACGTGGAATGGCAAGATGGTCACCTCGCAGCTTTTGATGCCTCACTAGAAAATATCCAACTGCCTTTTGAGCTGTGGAAGCAACAGAAAGCCATTTTCTCTCTGCAAGCAGAGGGAGTGACCATTGATGATGACATGTTCATAGAGCCAAGTATCAAGCTCAATTTAGATCCGAACCAGATTCTGATTGAAGATTTCTATACTCAATTCTTACAAGGCAGTATTCAACTTAATGGCGAAGTAACCCCTAGCAGCATTCAATTAGCGCAGCTCGACCTGCAAGGCATAAAGTGGATTACGGAAAGCCAAGATAAAGCTCTACCATCCCCTCGCCTATTGCCTTGGCTGACACAGCTTCAGCAAGCCTCTATTGACCGACTTAATATAGAACGTAGCCAACTTATCCAACTCGCAAAAAAACCTTACTGGCAGGTCTCAGGGCTGCATGTAGAAGGACATCAGGTTCAACTGCTGCAACAGAGAAAGTTAGGACTGTGGCAAGGCAAGTTGATGGTTAGCGCCAACGATGCAAGCTATCAAAATATTGTCAGTGTTCAACCCGTGGTTGAAATGAATAGCGAACAAGGGAAATGGACGCTGACACGCCTGTTCATGCCGCTAAAGCACGGTTATATTGAAGCCAACGCGACACTCGACTTCAACCAAATCAGTAAGCCATGGAGCTTAGATATCTCTGCCGATGGGCTACCCATAGCACCCATGCTGCAGCAACTCGAATTACCGCTCGATGCAACCGGCTATGGTGAGTTTGAACTTCAAGCCGCAGGCTTGTATGGCGATTCGTTGATGCTCGGTTATTCAACCACAGGGCAACTCACTGGCAGTGTTCGCCAAGGTGTGATGACCTTTGACGATAAGCTTTCTGAACCATCGACCGATAACGTCTTTGAAATCCCAGAGCTTAATGCGAATTTTGACCGTGGTCGCTTCACTCTCGAACCAATGCACATTATTGGTGCATCCTCAGCAGAGCAAGGTACACAAAGAGTTCAAACGCTCAACGGTGAGGTCTCTGGAGAGCTCGATTTACTAGAAACTAGCAAACACACTCTATCCATTTCGTTATCGGACCAATGCCATCAAATCTCAGGAAAGCTCACCCAAGCTGAGTATTCCGAGATTAACGACTGCCAACAAAAAAGCGCCACTCCACAGGAGTAGCGCCTTCTATCTTTAATCTTTATCTGTATCTGTATCTGTATCTGTATCTGTATCTGTTAGCCAGTGTCAGCTATACGCTTACGTTGGAGTCTGTTGATAATCGCTTTTTGTAGTCAGGGATCAGCATATAGGTTCCCGTAAACTCAACCGCTTCCACATCGCCACTGTTAATGGTCACATGAATGATGATGCGAGCTTTTCTGCCCGACGCGAGGCGATCTAAATCACCACTGATCCCATCCAATGACGTAGATGCGACTGGATTTTGCTCGACTGGGTGACGATAACGAATATTACTGTCTGCCAGTACGATATCACCGGTCAGCCCACGTTCTTTCATCAGTAGCCAAGTCATTCCCCAACCCGTTAGAGTCGCCAAGGTAAAAGCTGAGCCAGCAAACATGGTGTTATGAGGGTTAAGGTTGGGATTCAACTGAGCGCTACACTCAAACTGATAACCCGTGTATTGGTTAATCTTGATGCCCATTTTGTCACTGATCGGGATCTGATTTTCCCAACGCTGCTGAAGCTCATTACACCATTCTGGTTTGCGCAGTACATTAGCCATTGGATCAAGAGGTTTCACCATCTGTTGATGACGCACAGGGCCACGCTGGTCATTAATTTCACCACGACGTTCAAACTCATTCTTTTCATAGAATGAGATCGCATCTTCACGTGCATTACACACCAAACGCTTCGCCCCTTCTTGACGTGCCAGTGACTCTAGCGCAACCAAGATAAGTGAGCCCATGCCTTTACTTTGGCGAGATTTCTTCACCGCCATATAGCGAATCTGCCCCTCTAGATCAGGGGTGATATAGAGACGACCAATCGCCATCGGGCGACCTCGACCATCGACAATCATGCGATGGTGACTCATGGCATCGTATTCATCGCGCTCTGAACCTACCGGCATTCGCCAAGGTTCACGGAGCATCTGCCAGCGAAAATGGTAATACTTGTTCAGCTGATTTTCGGTGGTCGGTGTTATGAGTTTAAACATGCTTATTCCTTTAAGCCTAAACCTGCAGCCAGAATGTTACTGGGCCATCATTAACCAAAGACACTTTCATGTCGGCTGCGAATCGGCCACGTTCCGTTGGCAACACTGATTCACACTGGTCAGAGAAATAGTTGTAAAGACGCTCTGCATCTTCTGGGTGAGCACCACGAGAAAATCCGGCTCGTGTGCCTTTCTTGGTATCAGCTGGCAGAGTGAATTGAGAAACCACTAATACCTTACCTTCTACCTGCTTTACATTGAGATTCATTTTATCGTCTTCATCTCCAAAGACACGATAAGTGGTCACTCGTTCCATCAAACGTTTGGCTTTGGCTTCGTCATCACCTTTTTCTACGCCTAACAGAACCAATAAGCCTTGCTCAATCTCACCCACTACTTCGCCATCAACACGGACGGCAGCTTCACTTACTCTCTGGATCAGTGCTATCACTGTTGTTTCCTTGCTCTGTGATTTTGTCTTTATCCGACGAGTGTACCATTTCTTCAGAGTCACTCCACTGTTCCTGCTCGCCCAACGCGGCCGTCACCTCAGCACCCACCAACACAATCAACCAGCACAAATACACCCAGACAAAAAGAATGGGAATCGCCGCTAATGCGCCATAAATCAACTGGTAAGAGGGGAATTGAGTAATGTAAGCCGCGAAGCCTTTCTTACTGAGTTCGAACAACAGAGCCGCAACCAGAGAGCCCGCTGCCGCATGAGAAAAGTGTATCTTTTTGTTGGGAACCAACAGATACAGACCGAAAAACGCAAAGAATGAGGTAATCAAAGGGAGCTTGCGAATCACGGTATTAAAGGCACTCGACACGACTTCGTTTTGTAACAAGTTCAATGATGTCACATACGACGTTGCAGCAATGCTCGCCCCAATCAAAATAGGTCCAAGCGTTAGCACCATCCAATACATTGAAAAGGACAACACGGCCCGACGCTTTTCTGTTACTCGCCAGATGTAGTTAAGGTTCTTATCGATGTTGGAGATCAGCATCAATGCCGCAATGAATAAGAACACACTGCCCACCGCTGTCATTTTTCCGGTATTGGCAACGAACTCGAGTAGAGCACCATGCACCGCATCCCCAGATGCTGGAACAAAGTTGGTAATAACGAAGTTTTGAATCACTAGACCAACATCAGCAAAGACTGAAAATGACGATAAGATAGAGAGCAAAACCGTCAACATCGGTACGATCGAGAGCAAAGTAATGTACGCCAAGTAACCCGCATTCACATTGACCCTATCGTGCGTCATTCGCGCCAAAAGATAGCGGGAAAACTGAATGCTCCCTGTGACTGCGTTTTTTATCTTCAACTTGTAACTCCCTGGTAACTCGTTCATAGTCCTAATTAATATTCCGTTATATTAATCACAGTAAGTAAATGTTCAGAAATAGCGTAGGAAAAAGGCTTGAGAACAAGGCTTGAGAACAAGGCAGAGTTTTGTGATAAGTAGTTATTCTACAATCCAAAACTCTAACGCCGTTATCGAGCATTTTAACAAGCTAGGTTGAACAGTTATTTACTACGATTGATATTATCTAACTATAGGAAACTAGGATGCCTTATTTAATAGTTATAGTCCTCTCTATTTTTACTCTTACTGGATGCCAATCAGCTTATTACTCCGCCATGGAGCAAGTGGGTTACCACAAGCGTGACATTATGGTCGATAGAGTGGAAGACGCTAAAGAGTCGCAGCAGGATGCTCAGGAAGAGTTTACTAGCGCACTTGAAGCCTTGAGTAGCCTGACGAATTTCAGTGGCGGCGACCTTGAAGACATGTACAACCAAATCAACGATAAATACCAAGACAGCGAGAAAGCCGCACAAAATGTCAGTGATCGCATTGCTGCGATTGAAGACGTGTCAGATGCGCTGTTTGCAGAGTGGCAGAGCGAGTTAGACCTCTACACCAGTGCTTCACTGCGCCGTTCGAGTGAACAAAAACTGCGAGAAACCCAATCGTCTTACAAGACCATGCTTTCAGCAATGAAACGCGCTGAGAAGAAAATGGACCCGGTACTCAACACCCTTCGCGACAATACGCTTTATCTAAAGCATAACCTCAATGCGAGTGCTGTCGGTTCGTTGCAGGGCGAATTTATGAGCTTAGAAAAAGACATCGCCTACGCGATAGAACAGATGAATGCTGCAATAGCAGAATCAGATAAGTTCCTAGCGCAGCTGAACCAGAAGTAGCGCTACAGATAAAGAACACGATGCAACCTATCATTATTACTGGCGGCCCCGGAGCCGGGAAGACAACACTGATCAATGCCTTGGGTGACATGGGTTACCCAACCTTCGCTGAGTCCTCTCGCCAGTTAATAGAACAGCAGAGCCAACTTGAGAACGGTATCTTACCTTGGTTCGACCTACCGGGCTTTGCTCGCCTGTGTCTCACTGTCATGAATGAACAAAAGGAACAGGCCAACCAGCATCCGGTTGCGTTTCTCGATCGCGCCATTCCAGATATCTGCGGTTACTTAACTCAGGCGAACCTTGAGATTGACGAAATCTACCGAGAAGCTAGCCAAGGCTATCACTCACAAGCCTTGTTCTGTCGCCCTGATGCATCGATTTACGTACAAGATGCTGTGAGGCCTTATCCGTTTGAAGAGGCATTAGAGATTCACCACGCGTTGGTCAGAGTCTATCAAGAGCTTGGGTATGAGGTTGTCGAGGTGCCATTTATGTCAGTCGAAGAAAGGGCTCTATTTGTTAAAAGCCACCTAAGTATCAAAAGCTAGATTCCCACTCGGTCGCTCCTCTCTCTTGAGGATGACGAACACTTGAATGCTCTTCGTATCTCGCCTCTCGTTTACCCGTATCTAAACAAACTTACCGTCATTCCCTACAGTGAAGAACGAGCATGATAGGGAACCTCTTGGATGCCGTAAAAGAAAGATTCCAGATATCTCGTCCCTCGATTCTGGAATGACGATTCGATGAATAGATATGGAACATGCTCTTCGTATCTCATACCAATTCCATTAATTAAC
>NZ_CAWNBB010000034.1:0-119150 GCF_963872585.1 Vibrio sp. 10N.222.47.A9
CATGATTTGAACATCATCACCGATGGTTACATTTAACTGAGACACAAGTGAATCATCGCCATCACTGTCGACGGCGTAGACTGGCAGATCAAAGCTCAGAACGTTATTTGCAAGGCCATCCGCATGGTCTAATGCTTCAAGTAAAGTGAAAGTGTATTGACCTAAATTGGTATCCGAGAAGCTAATCGTGAACACGTTAGTTTCAACATTCGAGCCATCTGTAACAAAGCCGATGTAGCCGCCCGGAGTGGTTGGATCGGCTTTTAGCTCAACTGCCAATCCATTTGATGTGAGAGCACCGCCAACATTGAACTCAGTCGGTTCAATACGGAAACTGGTTACATCATCACTTTGAGTGGTGTAAGTAATGGTTTGAGTTGAGCTAACCGCGCTGCCACTTGGTGAAGAGCCGTCACTCAGACTTGTTTCTGACAAGCTCACTGTTGGCACATTATCAATGGTTGGGATATCACCATCGGTAATGGTCAGAGTGACGGTTGAGGTCAACACATCGTTATCGGAATCGCTAGATGTCACCACGATCGATTTCACGATGTCTTCGCTGAGTGTGTGGTCTAAATTACGATTAGGCTCAAAGCGCACTTCACCTTGAAGCGTGATGAACAACTCACCTTCCGTGAAGCTGAACTGTTGCTCGCCATTATCATTTTGGTCAAGCGTTCGAAGCTGGCCATCATAAGTGAATTGAGTGAGCGTCGC
Source organism: Vibrio sp. 10N.222.47.A9 (assembly GCF_963872585.1). Lineage (NCBI taxonomy): Bacteria > Pseudomonadati > Pseudomonadota > Gammaproteobacteria > Vibrionales > Vibrionaceae > Vibrio > Vibrio sp. 10N.222.47.A9. The sequence goes on from NZ_CAWNBB010000034.1 coordinate 721, forward strand.
GCCATCGGCACTTTGATTTGGCATCACATCAATGGTGTTAGTTGTCACTGTGCCAGCGGCCAAATCTGCGACGGTTGGCTCGACGATATCTAACGTACTATCTTGCATGATTTGAACATCATCGCTGATAGTGACATTTAACGGAGACATCAGTGAATCATCGCCATCACTGTCTACCGCATAAACAGGTAAATCAAAACTGAGGTCGTTGTTGCCTCGGGCGTCTTGATGATCCAAAGCCTCAAGCAGAGTAAAAGTATATTCACCTAATGTAGTGCTAGAGAAGCTAAGCGTAAATACCGTGGTTTCGACATTCGTCGCACTGGTCGTAAAACCAATGTAGTCACCCGCCCCTGCCGGGTCTTCACGTAACTCAACAGCTAAACCGTTCGATTTAAGATCATCGTTAGTATTGAACTCCGTTGGCTCAATACGGAAACGAACCACATCATCACTTTGATTGGTAAAAGTAATAGTTTGAGTCGAGCTTACCGCGCTGCCACTTGGAGCAGAGCCATCGCTCAGGTTAATTTCAGAAAGCGTAACACTTGGAATAACATCAATCGTCGGGTTATCACCATCAGTGATCGTCAGCGTAATGGTTGAAGTCACCGGATCGTTATCGAAGTCGCTTGAAGTCACGACAATCGACTTCACGATATCTTCACTCACTGAGTGGTCTAGATCGCGATTAGGCTCAAAGCGCACTTCACCTTCAAGGGTGATAAACAGTTCGCCTTCTGTGAAGCTGAACTGCTGTTCTCCTGAAATACTTTGATCCAGTGTGTTTACGACACCGTCATAAGTGAACTGAGTGATCGTCGCGCCATCAGCACTTTGATTTGGCATTACATCAATGGTGTTGGTTGTGATTGTACCGTCAGCAAGATTTGGCTCGGTGATATCTAACGTACCGTCTTGCATGATTTGAACATCATCACCGATAGTCACATTAAGCTGAGACACCAATGAATCGTCGCCGTCCGTATCAACCGCATAAACAGGCAGATCAAAGCTCAGATCGTTCTTATCTAAACCATCTACATGGTCTAACGCTTCAAGCAGAGTAAAGGTGTATTCACCCAATGTGCTCGTAGAGAAAGCAATCGTAAACACTGGGATTTCAGCGCCCGAACCGTTGGTAATAAAGCCAATGTAAGTACCCGGATTAGCCGAATCTTCTTTTATCTCAACCGAAAATCCATTCGATTTAAGTGCACCGCCCACATTAAACTCTGTTGGTTCAATACGGAAACTTGCTACATCGTCGCTGCCTGCGGTAAAGGCAATCGTCTCGGTAGCGCTAACTGTACTTCCGCTTGGCGCAGAGCCGTCACTAAGGTTGGTTTCAGAGAGAGTCACAGGCGGGATCAAATCAATGATCGGATCTTGGCCATCGGTAATACTTAACTCAAGCGTCGAACTATCAGTATCCCCATCACCATCTTCGGCTAAAAATGAGAACTGTTTGACGATAGTTTCACTGCTTGAGTGGTCGATATCACGAGCGACTTCAAAACTGAAGTCACCGTTTAATGAGATAGTGACGACACCTTCAGTAAAACTGAAAGTCTGGGTAGCATCGGGGAGCAGGCTTTGATCGAGTGAGTAATCAACACCGTCGTAGTTAAACGATTGAATTGTAGAACCATCTGCGCCTTCAAAATTGAACAGGTTATACGAAACAATAGTATCGCCCGCTAAGGTCGGCTCGGTGACTGATTCAACCTTATCAACTAACTCAACGACATCGTCTTTAACATTAACGAGGATCTCAGCAGCTTCTGGTGTGTTCGAACCTCCAGACAGTGCAGAACGGTCACCATCTGCATCAACAGCATAAATTGGCAATGCAAAAGTTAGCAGCGCATCTTCAGCGCCTTGATGAGAAAGTTCTTCATAAAGATTAAACTCATAGTTGCCCAATGAAGGGCTATCAATTTTAACGTCAAAGACCGTAATTCTCGAACCATTGACCTCAACATAACCTTCGTAAGTTCTTACACCGTTGGTTTCATCAATCAACTCAAGTAGCACAGCCTCGCCATTTGAAACCAAGGTGCCATTAGTATTAAATTCAGTGGGTTCTAGCTCATAATGGTCAATGATGTCACTTTCAAAAATGTCCGCGGTGATACTGCCAGTGCCAGACACTGGCGCCGTGCCCTCTTGTGAGCCGCCAACAATGCCCGCTTCATCAACATCAATACTGTCAACATTAATGATCACAGGGCTATCGCCATCAGTAATAGCAATGTTGATCGTATTGGTTACAACATCTTGGTCAAAATCGGTAATCGTGATTGGCAAAGCGAACGTCAGTGAATCGGTACCCACTTGTTCTATCGGATTAGACTGCTCGAATTTATAGGTGCCATCGGTATCTAGAGAGATAGTGAGAACAACCTCACCTCGACCTTGGATGGACAGAGTAATCGTTGTTCCATCATCAGAAAGTCTCGCAAGCGTGTTTTGATTATCACTAAGCAACCCATCAAACTGGTCCAGTGCACTTGCATCAAATACGGCTGATTGAAGGTTATCACTACCAATATTTGAGAACGTCCCTTCGATTGCCGCGCTGCTAGTTTCAACGTTAGTGATATTGACACTTTCAACAGACGGATCTATCCCGTCAAACACTGAAACTTGTGCGTTAACGGGTGTTGCTAGCGGGTTCCCAGCGGTGTCTTCACCTTGAATATCAAAGGCAATATCTATTTGATCGCCAGTGTAAGAAACCTGACCACCGCCAACAGACGGTACATGGTCAATCGGCTGAGAAATCGTTGTGGTTAGAGAGAGCTCAATGTTATTGCCAACACTGACGGCATCAATGTCGATACGTAATACTTCGTCGGTACCTTGAACACCAACGATAGAATTAGTCGTCGCGTCATAGGTGAAGATAACGGACTGACCACTTGAAGTAATGTCGCTGTTTAATTCACTAAGTAGTGAAGCGAGGGATAAAGTTTCTGGAATGAAAGAGTCAGGGGCGAGAGCTAAACTACCAGCAATAATCGTTTCTGTCGTTGTTATAGATTGGGGATAGGTATTGCCAGATATGGAGCCTTCAGTCAGTGTTTCACTGATTGATTGGCCACCTGATGAACGAGTGATAGATCTGAATTCTTCTCTGTCTTCATCAACAGTTTGTTCTGCTAGACCAGCGGTCTCAAAGAAAGTCGATGGATGAGTTTCAGTGTAGTTATAGTCAATCGTCACAAAGCCAGCATTTGCAGAACCTAGTCCGCCACCAGCAGCCGTTGCTTCTAAGATTTGAGTCGGATCGGCACCACCTAAAATGGCTTCTTGAATTGCAGCAAGGTCGTCTTCAGTGAAGGTTTCTGCGTCTGCTTGCTGTAAGTCAAAATTAACCTCACCAGCTATTGGGGCATCTACCCATGCAGCGTTTTCATCAACACAACCGACGCAATTCTCTGCAACCGGAATCGAATCATTCTGAACGCCTAATACAAGCTCTGACTTGTTGGCCGTAATCACGATCTCATTTTCACGGATGGTATCGCCAACTGAAACTTTTCTTGCGCTGCCGTCTGGCTTAACTACGACGACATCTCCACTCGTTGCTTCAACTACCGCAACCTGGCGCGAAACTTCAATATCCATACATCCCCCGTTGTCACAAAGCACTATTTTTAAGCGCTGTGAAAATTATTTGTAATAGCAATTTCAGGTTTTAATTGAACGCATACTTAGCTCTCATCAATGGCAGTCCATTGTTATGCCCAATCAGCTTGAAAAGAGAGAAGTATTTCACCTGTTTTTTTATAGTTTACTTACCCTTAAGCCTAGTCTTCCCCATAAAAAATGCCATGTCTGTGCGAAGAGACATCTTTTCGCAAATCCAAGTATTCTTTCAAGGCTTGAAAACCCTAGTCAAAAGTTAGTAGGATGCTGATTGATATGCAAATGAGCGCGCAATATAAAGACACCTCTTCGTTTTATAAATATATACAGTAATAAAGTTGATAAATCATTAGCGAATACAGGGTATTAATAGAGGTAAGCTCTGCATCCTTAGTAAAGCAGAGGCAAGTCCCACCTTTGAGACACAGCTCAGAATCAATGTGATGATTTTTCGCTCACAAACCATGAGATAGACCGTAGAATACGAGCCTTTTAGCCTATTAGTTCACAGCCAAGAAAAGACTACTTACTGAGATGCGAGAATAGAATTTTTGTTGCTCGACAAAACAAAAAAGCCCACTAAGTTGAAACTTAGTGGGCTTTAAAATCAGTATGTAGCGTTACGCTTTTAACAATCAAACACTATGATTTAGCGAGGCGATTTGCCGTCCAAACATAAAGCAGCTCAAGTGCGATAGTTGCACCAGCCAATGCTGTAATCTCGCTTTGGTCATACGCAGGTGAAACCTCAACAACATCCATACCGACCATGTTAATGCCCTGCAAACCGCGGATGATTTTCAGGACTTTATCTGAGTTCAAACCGCCGCATACTGGCGTACCTGTACCCGGAGCAAAAGCAGGATCCAGACAATCGATATCAAACGTTAGGTAAACTGGCTTATCATCAACAATGCCTTTCACTTGAGCAATGATCTCATCCACGCTCATGTCATTCGCTTGCATCGCATTAATGACATTGAAGCCGTGACCTTCCTGTTTATACTCAGTGCGAATACCAATTTGCACTGAATGTTCAGGCGAAATTAAACCTTCATTTGGCGCATGGTAGAACATAGTGCCGTGATCGTAACGACTGCCCTGACTGTAAGTGTCAGTGTGCGCGTCGAAGTGAATCAGAGCCATCTCACCGAACTTCTTGCCGTATGCTCTTAACAAAGGCAGTGTAATGAAGTGATCGCCACCTAAACCTAACAAAGTTTTACCACTGTTTAGAATCGCATCAGCAGCCGCTTCTAAACGCTGAGTTAGGTCTTCTGCATCACCACAATCAAACACAAGGTCGCCAGCATCAATCACCGAGGTGTATTCAAATACATTGAAGTCCCAAGGGAATTTTTTACCTTCCCACGCCAAGTTTACCGACGCACGACGAATCGCATCAGGTCCCATACGAGCCCCCGGACGACCAGACGTCGCCATATCTAACGGCGCGCCTAACACAACCACGTCAGCATCGTTATCAATTGGGTTCTGCACCAAAGGACGACGCATAAACGTCATCGCATTGGAATACAGCGAGTAATCTGGTTTGGTAAATAGATCGTTCATTAAAAATCCTCAAGATAGGTGTAACCCATCAAGCCTTGCTCTAACTCTTCAAGTACGCTTTGTTGCTCTTGTTCTGGTACTTTCGCCGTGACCAATTCTTTGTAGTTCTGACGAATTAGGTCCATATCGATATGAACATAACGCATCATGTCTTCAACCGTGTCGCCTTCATTGATGTAGTCGATATTCGCTTGACCGCTTTCATCAACATTCACCACTACGCTGTGAGTATCACCAAATAGGTTATGCATATCACCCAAGATCTCTTGGTATGCGCCTACTAAGAAAAAGCCCATCAGGTATGGTTCATCTGGATTCCATGCAGGAACTGGCAGAGTCGTTTCAATACCTTGGCCATCAACATACTGGTCAATCGTACCGTCAGAGTCACATGTGATGTCCAATACAACAGCGCGTCGCTCGTCCGCATTATCCAAACCACTTAGAGGTAATACAGGGAATACCTGATCGATACCCCAAGCATCTGGCAACGATTGGAACAACGAGAAGTTAACAAAGAACTTGTCGGCTAAACGCTCGCTCAACTCATCCAAAATAGGACGGTGGTAACGGTTCTTAGTGCTCATACGAGAGCTAAGTTCGTAGTTAATACGCAAAGACATCTGCTCTGCCCAAGCACGGTGCTGAAGATTCAGCATGCCTGTTGCAAATTGGTTGTGCGCTTCTGCGATATCACTTTGCGTGTCGTTATAGATCTCGATCAACGCTCGATCATCGTTACCTGCATCTAGTTCTAAAAAATTCTTCCACATGTTGTTTAGCAACATTGGTGCATCAACTTCAGGCGCAGCCATATCTTCCGGAGAATAGCTTTCTGTACCGATCACGTTAGTAACAAGCACAGCGTGATGCGCAGTCAACGAACGACCAGATTCAGAAATGATCACGGGTTGTGGCTGATTGTAGAGCTTACAGATATCCCCTACTGTCATCACAATATTGCGAGCGTACTCAAGCAAGCCGTAGTTCATTGAGTTTGAAGATTGACTGCGTGTGCCGTCGTAATCAACCGCCAAACCACCACCAACATCTAAGTACTTCAATTGAGCACCGATATCGCGCAGTTCACAGTAGAAACGAGCTGCTTCGCTCACACCATTTCGTACATCACGAATATTGGCCATTTGTGAGCCAAGATGGAAATGCACTAACTCTAGAACATCCAGTTGGTCTTCTGCTTTCAAGCGTTCAATAACGGTCAATACTTGTGATGCAGACAAACCGAATTTCGACTTCTCGCCACCACTTGCTTGCCATTTACCTGCGCCTTGAGAAGCAAGACGAATACGTAAACCTAAACGAGGTTTCACGCCAAGCGCTTTCGCTTCAGAAAGAACAAGATCAAGCTCAGAGAGCTTCTCTAGAACGATAAATACTTTATGACCCAGCTTTTCGCCAATAAGAGCAAGACGGATGTATTCTCTGTCTTTGTAACCGTTACACACGATCACCGAGCTCGCTTTTTGAGCCAGTGCCAATACCGCTAATAGTTCCGGCTTGCTGCCCGCCTCTAAACCAAGCTGCTTCTGCTCTAATTGAGCTTGGCTCGCTAAGATCTCGTCAACCACTTCTTTCTGTTGGTTAACTTTAATCGGGTAAACAAGTAGGTAACGGTTATCGTACTGATATTCGTCGATCGCTTGGTTGAATGCGTTACAGATATTGTGCACACGTTGATGCACGATTTGAGGAAAACGCACAAGAGCAGGCAAACCAATATTTCTCTGCTCTAACTGTTTTACGATCTGACTAAGAGGAACTTGATGATCGGTTTCGCTCGGTGAAACATACACCTCGCCATTATCATCAATTCCATAAAAACCTTGGCTCCAGTGCTTTACATTATACTCAGCACGGATGCGTTCCAAATTAACCGAATTTTCCAATTCTAGAGACCTCACACTATAGGGCCATCGACAGAAGATACCTCATTGGAATAGCGAGGTATAACCCAACAAAAAACGTTCGAAAACGATTTGTTGGCTGCATTAACCGATATTATTAAGAGTGAGTCCAACCATTGATATTTGTGGTTACGATTACGTTTTTTTATCGACGATCCGACTTAAAGTGACAGGTAAGGTATTACAAGGTTTTAGGCCAAAAAACAGGCTGAAGCGCATTAGATTTAAAGCACTTTCTAACAAAAAATCAGGTGAATAAAATACCAAAGACTCGTAAAATGCTTGGCTAATCTGGTCAAGTTAAGTCAGGGTTGTCACAAATATAACCACTTATCTACCAGAACTCTCGCTATCACAAACACAACTTGTATCCCACGATTCGAGGCCTATAAACACTTCGTTCTTCCTACTAAAACTCGCTCACTTCAATGTTGTAACCGCTCAATTTTTGAACTTTTCTCGCGCATATCTTGTATTCGGTTGGATCTTCTTGTAATTTTAACTGACCAACCAATCGGTCAGCTTTCGAATTTAGGGGATACTATGAACCATAATCTAGACCTTGAACCAAACACGTCGAGCACCAACGACATGGATCAAATGTTCAACCGACAAAAAGATCACTACCGCAATAATGTTAATCCTACGCTTGAGCAGAGAAGAAAAGATCTCTCTACCTTAAAAGCATTACTTATACGCTACCAAGAGCAATTGATTAACGCAGTGTCTGAAGATTATGGTCATCGCGCAAAACACGACAGCTTGATTGCTGATATCACCCCTTCTCTTCACCAAATTAATTACAGTGATAAGAACCTTAAGAAGTGGTTGAAGCCATCACGCCGCAAAGCCGGTTTGATGCTGACGCCAGCAAAGATCACGGTCCATTATCAGCCTGTGGGCGTTGTAGGCATTATCGTTCCTTGGAACTTTCCTATAATGCTCTCTTTAGGTCCTCTCATCACTGCGTTAGCGGCGGGCAACACTGCAATGCTCAAGATGTCCGAGTTTACTCCTGCGACCAACCGAGTTTTAAAAGCCATGCTGGCCGAAGGCTTTAGTGAAGATCAAGTCGCGATTATCGAAGGTGAAGCGGATGTTTCCGCTAAATTTAGCCAGCTCCCGTTTGACCATATTCTATTTACTGGGTCGACCTCTGTGGGTAAACACGTCATGAGAGCGGCAGTCGACAACTTAACGCCAATAACTTTGGAGTTAGGCGGCAAGTCTCCAACGATTATTGCTCCCGACTTTGATGTGGCTGACGCCGTTGAACGCATCCTGTTTGCAAAAAGCTTAAACGCTGGCCAGATTTGTGTGGCGCCCGATTACATCTTATTGCCACGAGAAAAAGTCGATGCGTTCATCACAGCTTATAAGCAATACTTCAAAAAGCTGTATAAAGCAGGCATTGAGAGCAAAGACTTAACTTCAGTGATCGATATGCGTCAATACAATCGTTTGAAGGGGGTGATTACCGATGCTCAATCTAAAGGCGCAGTTGTTCACACCGTCACCGAACAAGCGCAAGACGATGTAAACCACAGAATGACGCCGCACCTTCTCACCGAAGTGAACGACGACATGGTCGCAATGCAAGAAGAGTTGTTTGGCCCCGTACTGCCTATCGTTCCTTATGATTCTATTGAAGAAGCGATCAGCTACATCACAACAAGAGAACGTCCGCTTGCTTTGTACTTGATGAGTCATCATAAGCAGACTCAAGATCTATTCTTAACGAGCACGCATTCTGGCGGTGTTTGTATTAACGACTCTTTGGTGCATGTGGCAGCAGAAGACGCACCGTTCGGTGGCATTGGCCCTTCAGGCATGGGACACTACCACGGCATTGAAGGCTTTAAGACCTTTAGCCATGCAAAAACTGTTCTAAGTAGAGGAAAAATTAACTTCACCAAGTTAATGCACCCTCCTTACAACAACCCAATTAAAAAGATTCTGTTCAAAGTACTAAATAGATGATTACGAAAAGGCAAAAAATCCTAGATGCTGCGCTCCTGCTCTTCTCTCAACAAGGGCTAGAGGGCACATCTACCGGACAAATAGCGAAAACAGCCGGTGTGGCGAAAGCGACGCTGTTTCACCACTTCGAGAATAAATCTCTATTGATTGATGAGCTGTTTCGCGAGCTGAAGCTAGAGCTATTCTCGACCCTTCAACCGCACACTGATGTGGCAGTAGATGATCGCTACCAAGCCTTTAAGTTCATGTGGATCACTGGGATTGAATGGGCACTAGAAAATCCGATTGCGATGAAGTTCTTCACCAATGTTCATTTCGACCCAACAACTCAAACTCGAGAAGTGATCGTCTCGCAGATGTTCGCGTCATTAGACGAGATCATTTTGCAAGGACAAGAGGACGGTGAATTGATGGTGTTAGACATTAACCTTGTAAGGCACTTTATCCATAGCCACTTTCTGATTTGTGCAAACTGGCTTATTGAGCAAAACGAATCTCCACCAGAGCAAACATCGAAGTACATCAATGATAGCTTTGATATGTGTTGGCGAGCTGTCGGCGGACAAAACCTGTAATTTGCACATTATTTGAAGCTCTTGCTTTCAAAGAACACTCTAAAGCGCCTCATGGCTATATCTATATATAGGAATGAGGCGCTTTAATTATTTGGATACATTTTAATCACATCACCATATTGACTTTAAGCACCCTCTTTCAGTACTATCCCACCATCATTTCAAAAGAGAATAACGCCATAATGAAGTACTAACATCCTGACATCCGATTTATTTTTATAAAAATCATTTGGACACTCGGGGTTAGTGGGCGTTACTTCGTCATCTATTTTCGCGACAAATCAAGCTCTTAAAGATCCGTTTTTTGACAAGCTACATCTTTAAGATCAGTACCTTAAAGACAGAAATCAGATCAGCACTCTATTTCCTATCTTTGATTGGTACGCTACCTAAGTAACGTCTTTGGCGATCTATACATAGAATTCTGTGTAGGGTTCTATATAGAAAAAGCGCCTCACCCCTTTTACTCGTTTACACGTAAAGGGAGGTATTTTTATGCCTACTATATTAGCCAACAATCTCTCATTCCAACTCGATACTGGTGAGTGGTTATTCAAAGACATCACCTTTAATTTGAGCACTCGCCTCACCGGCCTAGTCGGAAAAAATGGGGCTGGAAAGTCATTGTTACTTTCGTTGCTCGTTGGACTAAAACAGCCCACAACAGGGAGTGTTTCGCGCCAAGGTTCGATCGGCTTTTACTCTCAGTTGCCATCAACGCTACTGGATTCCGCCATCACCATCGCTGACTTCTTAGGGCTCACCGAAAAGTTAGATGCATTAAAAGCGATAGAGCAAGGTAGCTGCGAACTGCAGCACTTCAATATCGTTGGCGAGGATTGGGATTTACAAGCGAGCACGAAGCAACTTTTAGCCACATTGAAAATAACCCGTGGGTTAACCACGCCGTGCCATACATTGAGTGGTGGGCAACTTGCCCTTTTACAGCTTCATCGGTTATTCGCATTAAACCACGACATACTGATTCTCGACGAACCTACAAACCATTTGGATAGCGACGGGCGCAATTGGTTACTGGAACAGTACCAGTTGTTTGAAGGTAAAGTACTTGTCGTTAGTCACGATCGAAGTTTATTGAGACATATGGAAGGGATCTATCACCTCAACAGTTTGGGTATGCATTTCTATAAAGGGAATTACGATCATTACGTCACGCAAATGTCGAGTCAAAGTGAAGCACTGGACAAGCAAATAACGCATCATCAATCGGAAAAGAAACGACTCGAGCGCCAAGCTCAGACTAACAAGGAAAAGGCGCAGCAGCGTGAGGCTCAAGGTAACCGATTCCGAAAATCGGGTAGCCAACCCAAGATATTATTGGATGCAATGAAAGATAAAGCAGGGCGAACCCAAGGTGCATCGGCAACAAGCCACAAGAACTTAAAGGATCAAAACCAACATAAGCTTCAATCTCTTAAAGAACAACAAGAGCAACTGAAGCCGCAAGCGTTGTACCTACAACAAGCGAATTGTTCTAAACAACACTCACTATTAAGCGTTGAAGAGTGTCGCCTGAGTTTTGGTTCTGGTGCTCCTATTAGCTTCTCTCTATCACAGGGAGAACGATGTTATCTAACTGGGGCTAATGGGTGCGGAAAATCGACACTGTTAAAAGCCATTCATGGCCAACACTCGAACTATATCGGCTCAATTAAGCGCTTAGGGGCGACGGTATACTTGGATCAACACTTTGGCTTATTAGACACAAACGACACCATGTTCGATAGCTTGATAACACACAGCTTTGGGTTAACAGAAAGTGACGCGCGAACCTTGTTGGCTGGAATAGGGTTCCGACGAGACTCCGTATACCGAAAAGTGGCACATTTAAGTGGTGGTGAAAAAATGAAACTGGCGATGTTGATCGTTAGCCACAAGCAAGACACCCCACTTCTATTGCTCGATGAACCGGACAACCATCTAGACATAGACTCACAACAAATATTGGCGTCCGCTTTGCGTGGATACAAAGGCGCATTTATCTTGGTGAGTCATGATGCTGATTTTGTTGAGGAGGTCGGCGTCAGCCAAAACCATATACGACTTTAACCTTCGTAGATTCGTTCACTTAGATTAGTTAAGCGAGCATCGTTCCGGTGCTCGCATTTCTTGATTGAGACAAGTAAACTACGCGCCTCGAACATCTATTCATAAGGCTAAGGTTTGCATACTCTAGAACAATTAAAATCAGGGCAACTCAAAGGTATTAAGCGCTTAAAACTGTCAGAAAGTCTCACCGAGTTTCCATTAGAGATCTTAGAACTCGCCGATTCGCTAGAGATTCTGGACCTTTCAGGAAATCAGCTGTCAGATTTACCTGTTGAGTTATCGCAGCTGACCAGCCTGCGTATTATCTTCGCGTCGAATAACCTGTTTACGCACCTGCCTGATGTTCTGGGGTCACTTCCTAAGCTTGAAATGGTTGGCTTCAAAACGAACCAAATCAAAACCGTTAGCGAGCAATCTCTGCCTACTCAACTACGTTGGTTAATCCTGACCGACAATGAGATTGAGGCTCTGCCTAGCTCACTAGGTGAAAGACCACGACTACAAAAGCTCGCATTGGCGGGTAACAAGATTCGTGTTCTACCAGAAAGCATGGAAAACCTATCAAACCTTGAGCTAGTTCGTCTGTCTGCAAACCAGCTGACTGAATTCCCTGAGTTCCTAATCAAGCTACCAAAACTGGCTTGGTTAGCGTTTGCGGGTAACCCGTTTTGTAAACACCCAAGCAGCTTAGATAGCGTGCCTGCCGTGAGTTCGCAGTGCTACTCACTAAATCAAGTACTTGGACAAGGTGCGTCTGGTGTGATTTCTCATGCTAACTGGTTAAACGGTGACTTTGATTTCCCACAAGAAGTGGCGGTTAAAGTATTCAAAGGCGAAGTGACCAGTGACGGTTACCCACACGATGAACTTGAAGCGTGTCTTCAAGCAGGCCAACATAGCAACCTAGTGAAATCTATCGCTCAAGTCGACGAGTCAGACTACCTAGCGTTAGTCATGGAGCTTATCCCAAGCAACTATTACAACCTCGGTTTGCCCCCTACTCTTGAAAGCTGTACTCGCGATACGTTCAATGAAGGCTTTGAGCTTTCAATTGCTCAGATCAACAGTATTACAGATCAGATGATTGATGTGTTTGAACACCTTCATGCCAACAAGGTCTGTCATGGTGATTTATACGCACATAACACTTTGGTTAATGAACAAGGCCAAATGATCTTTGGTGACTTTGGCGCTGCGACTATCTACGGTTACCTAACTGAAGAACAGCAACAAGGCATTCGCCGAATTGAAGCGCGTGCATTGAAGTACTTTATTGAAGACCTACTGACGGTTTGTGCAAAGCAAGACCAAGACAGCGAGCTTTATACTCGATTGGCGAACTTCAAAGCTTAATGGCTTAACTTAATAGCTTAATAGCGCGTTGATTAGAAGTACTCGGTAGAATTGAAAACAACAAAGCCAACATCACTGTTGGCTTTTTATTCTTGGAACATCACTCATTTTAATGGGCAAGCAAGGTCGACTAAAAAGGATTAACGCTCAGCCTGCACCAATTTCAGATACGAATGCAGCTCACCATTTTTATATTCCACCGCAGAATGAATATTAAGATCAGCACGAGCCACAACAGCAAACTGGTAGCAGTTGTCACCCTTCAGAATCTCGACGTGTAACAAACCGTCAGCTAACTGCCACTGCCCTGTTGTTTCAAATCGATCGAACAAACGGTATTCAGTTAGAGAACCGTCAGCATTAAAGTGCACTTCAGTGATATAGCCGCCGGGGCAACTCTTCACCCACACTCGACTCTCGATATCACTGACAGTAAAGTCACGCTTGGTATCACGCCACGCTAGAAAGCCTTCGCTATCATAAAGAGCAATGTTGAGATCAGTTCTAGAAATTAACGGCTGCTCAGTTTGCTCACGACAATAAAGTTGAAGTAGAATTTTCTGAACTGTTTCGTTCTGTAATTCACTCATTGTGACTTCCCTTTCTTATTGCTCAGCAGTTAAACACTGTAGTGATCAACAAATTTCATTTAAAGCGGGTTACACAAGCTCGTAGGAAACCACATACAGCTGAGAGATACCCGGATAGATATCTTGAATCACGTCTTTGAGTACTTGCAGCGTCATGTTCTCTTGCTGAGCATGGAACTCACCTAAGTCATCAAACAAAATTGGCTCAACGCTGATGATCTTAAGATTACAGAACACACGTCCTTGCTCTAGCGTTGATACTTCCACAACACTGCCTGACTGGTAGTCACGCTCAGATTCATCGCGAATAGTAATCGTCTTCTTGCCAGAAAGGATGTCAGTTTCAAAACGTTCGAAGAACGTCATAGTGGTAGGTGCGGTCATTTATTCCGGTCGCTTAACATTAAAAGGTTAGGTAGATGTTTATATACCAGAATGCCTGTTCAAGCGAATAAAAATTAGATGCGGAATTTTATCTCGTCATTCCCTAGACTGACGAAGGAAGGAGTAGGGAATCTCTAAAGAGCTAAATTACAGGCAATAAAAAAGGAGAACCGAAGTTCTCCTTTTCTTAAACCTTTAAGCTAACTCTAAATTATAGAGATGCTTTCGCTTTTTCAACTAGAACAGCAAACGCTGCTTTGTCGAATACTGCGATGTCAGCAAGAATCTTACGGTCGATCTCGATAGATGCTTTCTTAAGGCCATTGATGAAGCGGCTGTAAGATAGACCATTTTGACGAGATGCCGCATTGATACGTGCAATCCAAAGTTGACGGAATTGACGTTTCTTGTTGCGACGGTCACGGTAAGCGTATTGACCAGCTTTGGTAACTGCTTGGAAAGCTACGCGGTAAACACGTGAACGTGCTCCGTAGTAACCTTTAGCTTGTTTTAGAACTTTCTTATGACGTGCACGAGCTTGTACACCACGTTTTACGCGAGGCATTATGCTTCTCCTAAACTAAACGAATTTATAAACTAAAAAGAATTAAGCGTATGGCATCATACGTAGAACTGCAGCCACTTCACATTTTGGAAGGATTGAGTTCGGACGAAGCTGACGCTTGTTCTTAGTAGTACGCTTAGTCAGGATGTGACGTTTACCAGCGTGCTTAAACTTAATACCACCAGCAGTTTTCTGGAAACGCTTAGCAGCACCTTTGTTGGTTTTCATCTTAGGCATGATGAATAACTCCGCATTGTTGAGTTGTTAATAACATAGTAATTAGGGCGAATAAAACCCTACAGCCTATGGCTGCAAGGTTTAATTACTTGTAAAGCCGTTAATTACTTCTTTTTAGGGGCCAACACCATGATCATCTGGCGACCTTCAATTCTCGTTGGGAAAGATTCGACAACTGCAAATTCTTCAGTATCGATTTTCAAACGATTAAGAACGTCAACACCGATTTCTTGGTGAGCCATTTCGCGGCCACGGAAGCGAATTGTTACCTTCACTTTGTTGCCGTCTTCAAGGAAACCAGTCAGGTTGCGTAGTTTTACCTGATAGTCTCCAATATCAGTTCCAGGTCGGAATTTAATTTCCTTGATCTGAACCTGCTTTTGCTTTTTCTTCTGCTCTTTCGCAGCTTTGCTCTTCTCGAAGAGGAACTTACCGTAGTCCATCACACGACAAACTGGCGGCTCGGCGTTAGGGCTGATCTCTACGAGATCCATACCAGCTTCATTTGCAGCTTCCATCGCTTCAGCGATTGTTACTACACCAACAGCTTCGCCGTCTGCGCCAGTTAGACGCACTTCACGAACGCCACGAATGTCACCGTTTAAACGGTGCTGGTTTTGTTTGGCCGGTTGTTGGCCACGTCTTCCGCCTTTAATAGCTATTCCTCCAGATTGAGCTTACGGTTTGAAACCTCGGCTTGGATGTATGAAATAAAGTCATCCACTTTAAATTTACCAAGGTCCTTACCTTTACGTGTACGTACTGCAATTTCGCCGGCTTCCATTTCTTGGTCACCACACACAAGCATGAACGGTACACGTTTCAAAGTATGTTCGCGGATTTTAAAGCCAATCTTCTCATTTCTCAAGTCTGCTTTGACTCTAAATCCACTTTTTTGCAGTTTTTTCGCAATTTCTTGTACATATTCAGACTGTTTGTCCGTAATGCCCATAACAATTGCTTGTTCTGGCGCCAACCACGTTGGGAAGAAGCCAGCGTATTCTTCAATAAGAATACCAATGAAGCGTTCTAATGAACCTAAAATCGCGCGGTGGATCATAACTGGCGTGTGACGCTCGTTATCTTCACCTACGTAAGTTGCACCTAAACGTTCTGGTAATGCAAAATCGAGCTGCACTGTACCACATTGCCATGCGCGGTCCAAACAATCATGCAAAGTAAATTCAATCTTAGGCCCGTAGAACGCACCCTCGCCTTCTTGAATCTCGTATGCAATCTCCATCGCCTCAAGCGCTTGCTTAAGATCGGCCTCTGCACGGTCCCACATTTCGTCTGAACCTACGCGCTGTTCTGGACGAGTAGATAGCTTAACAACAATGTTTTCGAAACCGAAAGTTGTGTAAGTATCGTAAACCATTTCAATACAAGCTTTAACTTCTTGCTGAACTTGGTCTTCAGTACAGAATACGTGAGCATCATCTTGAGTGAAGCCACGAACACGCATAATGCCGTGAAGTGCGCCAGACGGCTCGTTACGGTGACATGAGCCGAACTCAGCCATACGTAGCGGTAGATCACGGTAAGATTTCAAACCTTGGTTGAAGATTTGAACGTGACCAGGACAGTTCATTGGCTTAATCGCGTATTCACGGTTCTCTGAAGAAGTAGTGAACATCGCTTCAGCGTACTTATCCCAGTGACCAGAACGTTCCCAAAGAACACGGTCCATCATTAATGGGCCTTTAACTTCTTGGTAATCGTACTCAGTCAGCTTCTGACGAATAAATACTTCTAGCTCACGGAAGATAGTCCAGCCATTGTGATGCCAGAACACCATGCCTGGTGCTTCTTGCTGCATGTGGAATAGATCTAAGTGCTTACCGATTTTACGGTGATCACGCTTAGCCGCTTCTTCTAGGCGCACTAGGTGAGCCTTAAGCGCTTTCTTGTCGTGGAATGCAGTGCCGTAGATACGTTGAAGCATCTTGTTGTCACTGTTACCACGCCAGTAAGCACCCGCTACGTTAAGTAGCGTGAAGTGTTGGCAGAAGCCCATATGTGGAACGTGTGGACCACGACACATATCGATGTATTCTTCATGATGGTACAGGCCTGGACGATCGTCTTTAGAAACGTTCTCATCCAAGATTTCGATTTTGTAAGTTTCGCCGCGAGCTTCGAATGCGTCACGCGCTTCCTGCCAGCTAACTTTCTTCTTAACAACCTGGTACTTGGTCTTCGCTAGCTCTTTCATACGCTTTTCAATCTTTTCTAGATCTTCTTGCGTTAGAGAGTGCTCAAGGTCGATATCGTAGTAGAAACCGTTATCGATGGTAGGACCGATCGCCATTTTCGCTTCTGGAAAAAGCTGCTTAATCGCGTGACCTAAAAGGTGAGCACAAGAGTGACGAACGATCTCAAGGCCATCAACTTCATCTTTAGCTGTGATGATTTCTAGGCTTGCATCGTTTTCGATAAGATCACAAGCATCAACACGCTCGCCGTCTACACGACCAGCAATGGTTGCTTTCGCAAGACCAGGACCGATTGATAGGGCAACATCTAGAGTTGATACAGGGTTGTCAAATTGACGCTGACTACCGTCAGGAAGAGTAATAATTGGCATTATTTGTCCTTTACAGTGGTGTTGCACACCAAGCAACACATGAAAATGTTTAATATATGTTTTTCAACCAACAAGTATGTTGATCGGAGATATATGCATAATAAAGATACCCACATAGAAGCAAATACAGATGCCCCATTTGTGAGTAGCCGAACATTGTAACGAAATTATATGAAATGACAATGTTAGTCCCACAGCGCCACAAAAACTACATAACTTAAATGTCTCTTCTATATAGGACCTTCTAACACCCTAAGCTAACGTTCAATGATTGGTTCTTTGTCTTTATTTACAAACAAAAAAGCCGAACGGTTAAGTTCGGCTATAGAAATCGTACTGTCTTGTCTCTATTAATAGAAAGAGTAACGACTAACAGAGAGAGCAACTACGCATTCATGATTCTTGAGACTGCGTTACGAATGTCTGAATCGGCAGCGTTCGCAGGCAAGCTGAATGAGATGTATTGATCGCCACGGAAGCTCATTGAGCGATCGATTTCTGCTAGGCAGTGAACCATTGAGCCTTCAACGATGAATGACAGCTCGATCTCTTTATTATTCATGAAACCGCCGCTGCGAAATTCAATCTCTTGGTAACAACCCGAACGAGAAGCAAAGTTGTTGCCTTTTAAGAAGCCCTTCTCTACGTCAGCTTTCACCATTGCCATACCGGATGCTTCCACGCCTTGGATGATTTTAGCAACTGTTGGCAGTGGGTGTACGGAGATAAAGTCACGGTCTTTAGGGTCAATCGCGAAGCCTATATCTAGGTTGGTTTCAACCCACACATGGCATTGGTTCATTTGTGCGTTCAACGCGGTGACTGGCGTTTCATCATTTAACTTAAGTCGGAATGGAACCAGTTTGGTTTCGCCCGGTTGGATAACGAAAGGCTCTACCGCTTGAATACGACCCAGTGAAAAGGTTTCGTAGCTGGTACTGTCTTCCGTTTCTACTTTTACTTCTGTGTTGAGAACCAAGTTAATCAAGTCGATTTGTTGCTCAACGTCGCCACCAACAATGTGAACATTGCCAGACAACTCTCCACCTTGGAAAACTTCAATATTATCTAAGACAGTATCAACCTTTGCTGCACCCATGCCCAACGAGGCCTTTAATTTCTTAAACATATTATTTCCCTTTCTAATTATCTGACTTACGAATAGTTATTGCGTGACAATTTGCGACACTTGCCTCACAGAATCAAGCAATTTGCCCCATCTATGTTGAATAAGGTCACATTGCCCGAGGAAATGTTGAAATCGTGAATAAATCCGTTACTCTATTTGTATAGTCAAATAAGGTTTCATTATGTCGAAAGCACCGCTCTACCTTCAGATAAAACAGTTCATAGATGACAAGATCAGCAGTGGTCATTGGCCGGTGGGTTATCAAATCACCACAGAGCTCGAACTTACCGAGCAGTTCAATGTGAGTCGAATGACGGTCAATAAAGCCATTCGAGATCTTGTGTCTGAAGGCAAGCTCATCAGGAAACCAAGACTGGGGACTTTTGTTTGTGAACCAGACGAAAAAGCACAATCTCCGCTGCTTGATATCAACAATATCGCGCAAGAGATCAAAGACCGAGGCCAAACGTATGCTAGCCAAGTTATTAAGCACAAGAGCATCAAGGCTGATGAAAGCACCGCCACACGGTTAGGTGTGATGATCAATGCCGAAGTATTCTATAGTGAAATCATCCACTTTGCTGACAACACACCGATTCAATTGGAAGCGCGCTGGGTGAACTCTCAAGCCGCTCCAAAATATCTAGAGCAAGACTTTTCAACCTCGACACCCAATGAATACCTTTCAAAAAGCTGCCCGTTGAGTGCTATCGAGCACACGGTTGAAGCCATTATCCCAGACTTGCAAATCAGAACATCACTAAAGCTATCTGAATCAGAGCCTTGCCTACTTTTGAATAGAAGAACATGGAGTAAAGAGCGCCTAATCAGCTTTGCATTGCTCTACCATCCTGGCTCTAAGTACAAATTAAGCTCTAAGATACTTCTAGATTAAAGAACATCATCCTGATCGCCGATCACATTTTTGCAACATCAACTTGATTCGGGTCAGCGTTTAGCCTATTTATTTGTATATACATTTAATGTTTAGCAAAGATCTAGGTGATTATGAATTTGATCCTCAAAAACGCACGAGTGGTCTCCATGAGCTCGGGAGCCGATGGTTATCAGCCTTCTTCCTCTCAAAATATCGTTATCGAAAACGGTAAAATTGTGTCCATCTCTTGTTCAAACCAAAGCGCACTTGCTTCTGAATTAGAACAAGTAAGTGTTGATGGTTCTTTGGATTACGTCACCTATGACTGCAAGAACAAGCTAGTAACACCTGGGTTAATTGATTGCCACACCCACCTTGTATTTGCGGGTAATCGTGCCAATGAATTTGAGCAGCGTTTGAATGGTATGTCTTACACCGACATCGCCAAACAAGGCGGCGGCATTCTAGCGACAGTCACCGCAACACGCGCAGCACAAGAATCCGAACTGGTTGAAATGGCTTTGCCGAGACTCGATGGCTTACTAAGAAGTGGCGTAACCAGCATCGAAGTAAAATCTGGTTATGGTTTAACACTTGAAGATGAGCTCAAGATGTTACGAGCAGCTAAAGCGTTAGAAAATCATCGCCGCATTAAAATCACTACCACACTCCTTGCAGCACACGCAGTACCGCCAGAATACAAAGAACAACCCGATAGCTACATTGATCTGGTGTGCCAAGAGATCATTCCTAAAGCTGCAGAGCAAGGCCTAGCCGATGCGGTTGACGTGTTCTGCGAATCTATCGGTTTCAACCTAGAACAAACCGAACGTGTATTTGCAGCAGCCAAAAAACATGGGCTCGCGATTAAAGGCCACACAGAACAGCTCTCTAATATGGGCGGCAGTGCGCTTGCAGCTAAATACGGCGCACTCTCTGTCGACCATGTTGAATACCTTGATGAAACCGGAGTCAAAGCATTGGCTGAATCAGGCACAGTAGCAACGTTGTTGCCCGGCGCTTTCTATTTCTTGAAAGAGACTCAACAGCCACCTGTTGCTTTACTTCGTGAACACAACATTCCAATGGCGATCGCGACCGACTTAAACCCCGGCACTTCACCCTTTGCTGATTTAACGTTGATGATGAACATGAGCTGCACCCTGTTTGGTACGACCCCTGAAGAAGCACTGCGCGGTGTAACTTGTAACGCCGCAGCTGCCATTGGTGACTCCCAAACCAAAGGCAAAGTCGAGATCGGTTATGCCGCTGATTTGGCTATCTGGAATATCGTTCACCCTGCAGATCTAAGCTATCAAGTCGGTGTTCCTCATCTGCATAAACGCATCGTTAATGGCGAGGTGTGTCATGACTCAATCTAATTCCAACAGCATTCAAAAGAACGCAGAAACCGTACATAACTTCGTGTGGACGGGACGCAATGATCTTGAAGATGGCGCACTCGGCACGCGCGTACATCACATTACCAAGCAAGTGCAACATAGTGACTTAAGTAACGAGCTTAATGACCGCGCCATCGCCTTGGTAGGCTTTGCCAGCGATGCTGGAGTTGCAAGGAATAAAGGACGCGTGGGCGCGAAACAAGCACCTAACCTGATTCGCCAAGCGTTAGCTAATATGGCTTGGCACAGTGACTCACACATTGCGGATCTTGGTGACATCGAGTGTAACGATGGTCAATTAGAAGTCAGCCAGAAACAGTGTGCTTCTGTGATTGCCAATGCGTTATCAACCAACAAAGTGATTACCCTTGGCGGTGGTCACGAGGTTGCTTGGGCATCGTTTCAAGGTCTTGCGGAACATTTACACCAAACGGAACACCGACATAAAACTAAACACCTTCATAGAGAGCAGCCAGAACGCAAACCTAAGATCGGCATCGTTAACTTTGATGCTCACTTTGATCTTCGTGAATTTGAAAGCAACATCGCCGACGTTAAACCCAGTTCAGGTACGCCTTTTAATCAAATCAGCGATTACTGCCACAAGCATCAATGGCCGTTTCATTACGCTTGTCTTGGCGTGAGTGCGGCTAGTAATACCAAAGCGCTGTTTAATAAAGCTGACCAACTGGGCGTTTGGTATGAACACGACCGCAACATGACCCAAGTAAACCAAGTCGCTCAACTGGTTAAGTTACAAAAATTCATCGCTGAGTGTGATTACCTCTATCTCACTATCGATCTAGACGTATTCCCAGCGGCGACTGCGCCGGGCGTAAGTGCACCAGCAGCAAGAGGCGTGAGCTATGAAGCACTCGCTCCTTTTCTAGAACAGATTTTCCAACACAGTGAAAAACTCATTATCGCGGACATTGCGGAATACAACCCAGACTACGACGTCGATGGCCAAACGGCTCGATTGGCGGCACGTTTGTGTTGGGATATAGCCAGTGTAATGGCCAGCGACTAATCCAGCTATACCGATAACTACAACTACAACTACAACTACAACTACAACTACAACTACAACTACAACGATATAACGTGAAACAGAAGGAATTCCAAAATGACGGAACACCACAACAGTGACCCTCGTCTCGACACGACTCGCGAAATTCGCGCACCTCATGGCACCACTTTGCGCGCTAAATCTTGGTTAACAGAAGCACCACTGCGTATGCTGATGAACAACCTAGACCCTGATGTGGCAGAACATCCACATGCACTGGTTGTGTATGGCGGTATCGGTCGCGCGGCACGTGATTGGAAATGTTATGACAAGATTGTTGAAGTGTTAGAGCGTTTAGAAGACGACCAAACGTTGCTTGTTCAATCAGGTAAACCTGTGGGCGTGTTCCCGACACATAAAAACGCACCTCGCGTACTGATCGCTAACTCGAACCTTGTTCCACACTGGGCGAACTGGGAACACTTCAACGAGCTCGATAAAGAAGGCTTGATGATGTACGGCCAGATGACCGCAGGTAGCTGGATTTACATTGGCTCACAAGGCATCGTTCAAGGCACTTATGAAACGTTTGTCGCTATCGCGAAGAAGCACTTTCAAGGAGAAGCAAACGGCAAGTGGGTTCTAACGGGTGGTCTTGGCGGTATGGGCGGTGCTCAACCTCTCGCAGCGACTATGGCTGGCTTCTCGATGATTGCGGTTGAATGTGATGAATCACGAATCGACTACCGCTTGCGTACTGGCTATGTCGACAAAAAGGCCACCAGCATAGATGAAGCGATGGCTATGATTAAAGAATCAGACACACCAATCTCTGTTGGCCTACTCGGTAACGCAGCAGACGTATTCCCAGAGCTTGTTGAACGCAATATCACGCCTGACGTAGTGACTGACCAAACCTCTGCCCACGATCCGCTGAACGGCTACTTGCCGCAAGGTTGGACGATGGAGAAAGCAGCGCAAGAACGTTTAGTTGATGAAGCTAAAGTAGTGAAAGCCGCTAAGCAGTCCATGGCGATTCAAGTTCAAGCTATGCTAGACCTGCAATACCGTGGTGCTGCGACCGTAGATTACGGTAATAACATTCGCCAAATGGCACTGGAAGAAGGCGTGGAAAACGCGTTTGATTTTCCAGGCTTCGTTCCTGCATATATACGACCTTTATTTTGTGAAGGCGTCGGTCCGTTCCGTTGGGCTGCCCTATCTGGTGACCCAGAAGACATCTACAAAACAGACCAAAAAGTAAAAGAACTGATTCCAGATAACCCACATCTACACAACTGGCTAGATATGGCGCGTGAACGCATTCAGTTCCAAGGCTTACCCGCTCGTATTTGTTGGGTTGGTTTGAAAGATCGTGAACGTTTAGGCCAAGCATTCAATGAAATGGTTAAAAATGGCGAACTAAAAGCACCAGTTGTTATCGGTCGTGACCACCTAGATTCAGGCTCAGTAGCGAGCCCGAACCGCGAAACAGAAGGCATGATGGATGGATCAGATGCCGTATCAGATTGGCCTCTATTGAATGCCCTTCTAAATACTGCAGGTGGCGCAACATGGGTTTCTCTGCACCACGGTGGCGGCGTTGGCATGGGCTTCTCACAACACTCCGGAATGGTGATTTGTTGTGACGGCAGTGAAGATGCATCACAGCGCATTGCTCGTGTACTTCACAACGACCCAGCAACAGGCGTTATGCGTCATGCTGATGCGGGTTACGATATTGCCAAGCAGTGTGCTAAAGAGCAGCAGCTTGATTTACCTATGCTAAACGAAGAACTTCGTCGCCTTTAATTTCTGGAGAGAACATGTTGAATTTATTACTTAAGCCAGGACTTCTAGGCCTACCCGAACTGCGTAAGATTAGCCGTAGTCCTGTGAATTTATCACTCGACCCTGCTGCAATCCCAGATATTGAAGCGAGTATGCACGTTGTCGAACAAGTGATTGCTGAAGATCGCACTGTGTATGGCATCAACACGGGTTTTGGCTTATTAGCGAATACCAAAATCGCCCCTGAAGATCTCGAAGTACTGCAGAAAAGTATCGTACTTTCTCACGCGGCGGGCATTGGTAAATTCATGTCTGATGAGACTGTGCGTTTGATGATGGTACTTAAGATTAACAGCTTGTCTCGTGGTTACTCAGGTATCCGACTCAAGGTCATCAATGCTCTTATCGATCTTGTGAACGCACAGGTTTATCCGTGTGTACCACAAAAAGGATCTGTGGGTGCTTCAGGAGATCTTGCCCCCCTCGCCCACATGAGTACGGTACTGCTTGGTGAAGGCCAAGCACGTCACAACGGCAAGATCATCACGGGCTTAGAAGCAATGCAGATCGCAGGCTTAGAGCCAATCACACTTGCTCCGAAAGAAGGCTTAGCTCTGTTAAACGGCACACAAGCATCAACTGCCTTTGCATTAGAAGGTCTGTTCGCAGCTGAAGACTTATTTGCGTCTGCAACCGTGTGTGGTGCGATGTCTGTAGAAGCAGCGCTGGGTAGTCGTCGTCCGTTTGATCCTCGCATACACCGCGTTCGTGGTCATCGTGGCCAAATGGATGCAGCACTTGCTTACCGCCATATGCTTGATCAAAAGAGTGAGATTGGTGAATCACACACTTGTTGTGAAAAGGTTCAAGACCCTTACTCGCTGCGTTGCCAGCCTCAAGTGATGGGGGCGTGTTTACAGCAGATTCGTAATTCAGCAGAAACCTTAAACATTGAAGCAAATGCCGTATCCGACAACCCACTTGTTTTCGCTGACGATGGCGACATCATTTCGGGCGGTAACTTCCACGCAGAACCTGTCGCAATGGCAGCCGATAACCTTGCACTAGCGATAGCTGAAATCGGTAGCTTGTCAGAGCGTAGAATGGCGTTGTTGATTGATAGTGCGCTAAGCAAACTTCCACCTTTCTTGGTCGATAACGGCGGCGTGAACTCGGGCTTTATGATTGCTCAAGTAACGTCTGCAGCACTCGCTAGTGAGAACAAAACCTTGGCTCATCCGGCGTCAATAGACAGCCTGCCTACTTCTGCAAACCAAGAAGACCACGTCTCAATGGCTACCTTTGCCGCTCGTAGGCTTAGATACATGGCTGAAAACACCCGTGGGATATTGGCAGTAGAATATTTAGCAGCAGCACAAGGGCTAGACTTCCGCGCTCCGAATCTATCTTCTCCTCGTGTGGAAGAAGCGAAACAGATTTTGCGTGAAAAAGTCAGCTTCTACGACAAAGACAGATATTTTGCACCGGATATTGAACAAGCGAACTTATTGCTCAAATTATCCGTTCATAATCACCTAATGCCAGAAGGCACTTTGTGTAGCTTTTAAAGCAAAAACATTCTGAACAACACCCATTAGAGTGTCATATAAACAAGGGCTATTAATTAGCCCTTGTTGCATTGAGCCAAAGGCCATATTTCCCTCCAAATCGTCACATACCATCCAACGTATTTATCTAATTGACTGATATATAAGCAAAGTTAACTGGATAGACCATTAGAACGAAGTTAGTTAGCTATAATCCACCCCAGATTTGATGACTAATAGCGATACTATGTTTCTGACACCTTACTTTTCTACTGAAGACAATCAATTTCAATTCACTCGTGAACAGGCTAGCCACTTTGCTAAAAAAGTAGCCGCTGACTTCAACCCAATTCACGATGAAGACAATAAGCGCTTCTGCGTGCCTGGCGATCTTTTGTTTGCAGTACTGCTGCAAAAAGAAGGCATCAGCCAAAAAATGCGTTTTGATTTTTCAGGTATGGTGGGTAACGGTATTGCGCTAAGCGTTGACAACAAATGTGAGAAAGAAAGCTCACTGGTTGACGAGAAAGGCAAAGAGTACCTGCACATGTCTTGTGAAGGTGAAAAGAGCCACGATCAAGCATTCATCGAGCACGTAGTAACAAACTACGTTAAGTTCTCTGGTATGAACTTCCCACACATCATGGTTCCTCTTATGGAAGAACAACAGATGATGATCAACTGCCAACGCCCTCTTGTAATTTACGAGAGCATGGAAGTTGAATTTACTCGTCTAGACCTATCTCACCCAGAAGTTGAATTCTCTGGCGCGACTTTTGATGTTGAAGGCAAGCGTGGCATCGTGACACTAAACTTTGACTTTAAAGAAGACGGAGAAGTTGTCGGTAAAGGCGTGAAGCGCATGGTAGCAAGTGGCCTTAAGCCATACGACCAAGCTTCTGTAGACGACCTAGTAAACCGCTTCAACGAGCGTAAAGAGATGTTTCTAGCTCAGTTCGCCGCTGCTGCTTAATCAGCATCCTTATTTACACATCTCGATGTAAATAAGCTCTAGAATAAGATCAATAAAGCCCAGCTTGATATCCTCAAAGCTGGGCTTTTTTAGTACGTAACCATCAGTCACATAGTTTCGATGGTTATCCGTTAAGCTTTAGTGATGGAAATGATTTTCGTACAATCAAACCACCGAAAAGGACGAGTAACCATTGCCAAGCCAGTGAACCACCGCTGCCGCCGCCTGAGCTTTTTGCGTTCTGCGTGCCCTCAGACTTAGATATCTTTATCTCATCGGTATAAGCAAAGTTTTTGATCGTAACTCTGTCATCCCCGTAAGAGCCATACCAATCTTTCACATATTTAATCATAAGACTGTTGTTGGAATCCCTAACCATCGGCAGGTTCACTGAACCAGAAAGCTGACCTGATTCTTTATCGAATTCTTGACCGTTGATATAGAGCTCAAGGTAATCATGATCCAACTCAGACGATACCGTCACATCGAAAGAGACTGTCCCGGTCGGTATACCCTCTACAACCAACATTGTCGATTCGCTGCTACCTATTGATGGAGAGACGATTGTTGATCCTTCGGTACCCCACGCTTGTGTGCTGTAGACGCCACTGTTTGGTATGCTGACATAAGAGTTCACAGTATTCGTTACAGATCTCGCCCCTATAACAGAAACCGTTGAAGTAACCGTGCCTACCAACAAGTCAGTGTCAACATTAATACCAAATTCATGTTCACCGATTGAGTTTAGGTCGTAACTAACCACAACTTCACAGCTTTGCCCTACAGTTAAAATGCTACATCCGTTGTCTGTTACAACAGTATCATTACCTGAAATTGGATAAACACGGTTTACTGCAATGTTTTGATCAGATTTATTTGTGAATTCAAAGGTATGTGAAATAGGCGCTAATAATTTTGCTCCTAGCATTTCAATTTGACGGTAACTAAACCCTGCTTTCTGCTCATCAATCCAATCATCAAAGTGGCTAATGTTAGTATAGACACCGTAAGCGTTAGCTTCTGCACATCCTTTACCCCAGCTCACAATACCCAGTTGTTCATACGTTCCATTGGTCGAAACAACAATTGGACCGCCACTGTCACCCTGACACGAATCATAACCACCATCACTGTAACCCGCACAGAACGCGTCGCTACCAATAGAAGAGTAGCCACTGTAAGGAACAGTATTGCATTGGTACTGATTAACAAGGGGAACATTAACTTGATACAATTCACTCTTCGATGAATACCCATCGGATGCGTCCTGATCACCCCAACCCATGACCGTTAGCATTTGACCATCATTCAGGTTACCGCGAACATAACCATCAACGAGATTAACCACAGACTCAGCTGGCTTTTCTACGAGCTCAATAATGGCTATATCATTGCCTGTCGCTACAGAGTTGTAATATTCATGTACATAAATATTATCAACAGCGTATCGATGTTGTGCAGCTTGAGAGGCAGAAAGATTTGATACGCCAATCACCACATCTAGATCTTCACGACCATTACCTTCCACACAGTGAGCGGCAGTTAATACATATCGCTCACCAATGAAGCTCGCACCACAAAACTGACCGTCATAAGCGTTCACGTTCCTTGAGACTAGCGCAGCCATAAATGGCCAATTCTCTTGTGTTGCTTCTTTACCATTTATAATTCGAGCTGAAACATCTGCCAACACCGACGTTGAAGACAGACTCACTACACAGACACCTAGCGACAACCATTTCGCCTGAACAATTTTCATTACCTAGCCTTTATTCATTTTAATAATGAAGCGCAGACTATTTTATAAAAAATCAATATGAAACCTAAATCACATTAATTTGTGATATAGATCAACCAAACGATAATAATTCTTATCTAAATGGTCAATTGTATCTGAATCCACATCAGATCCAGCGCCTAACCTTTTGTTTATAATCAACATATTCCGCACCGAATAATTGCTCTAGAGCGCGTTCTTCTGGCTTAATTTGGAACTGGTTCATGTAGATTACGAATACAAAACTGAGCAAAACACTGAATAGGTTTTGGAAGAAGTAGCCAAAGCAAAACAGTAGGATGAATAGCCCTAGATACATTGGATTTCGGGTGTAGCCAAAGATTCCACTGTCCACGACTGCAGACGCGGTTTCGACTTTAATCGGGTTAACGGTGGTTTTCTGTTTTCGGAATTCCCATATGCCTGATATTCCAATCACACCACTCAATATGATCCCGACGCCTAGCACAACCATTCCATAAGGTAATGCCAGTGTCCCTTGGCTCGACTGCTGAGCGCAGAAGTATGATGCTGCGAATACAATAATAAACAGTGCAACGGGTGGTACTTTTAATTCTAGAAATTTCATACTTTTCCTTATTAACATTCCTTTGTTAGTTTAGAAAAAAGCCCAGCAATTGCTGGGCTAAATGTATTAAAGAATTTTTGCTAGCGCCTGTAATGGGTGAGCAAGCTTCTCACCTTCAAAGCGCTTCACTTGGCTACGGCAAGAATAACCCGTCACCAAACAACGATCTTTTGGTAAGTCCTGCATTTGAGGTTTCCAGCTTAAACCGTATATGTCTTTCGACATTTGCAGTTTATCCACTTCATGGCCGAAAGTACCCGCCATACCACAACAGCCGACAGGAACGCTGGTTAACGCAGCACCAAAGTGTTTGAAGATAGCGCCCCACTCTTTTTCAGCGTTCGGCATCTTGGTCTTCTCTGTACAGTGAGCGAACAAGTACCACATCTCTTCACTTGCTGAGCGCGCTTCGAACTCACCTAACGATGGCATTAACCATTCATGAACGGTGAGCACATCAAAGTCGCCACGCTTGTCACCTAAGATCTCGACGTATTCATCGCGATAACAAAGTACCAGTGCAGGATCAACACCCACCAAAGGAATACCGATATCCGCCACCATCGACAAGAAATCCGATGTAGATTTCGCCTCGCGAGCAAAACGATTTAAGAAGCCCTTAATGTGCAGCGCTTTTCCATTGGGTTTGAACGGCAGCAGTACCGGTGTTTTACCAAGCTTCTGAGCCAGAGTGACGAAATCTTCGACTACCTCTGCATCATAAAAGCTAGTAAACGGGTCTTGAACGATAAGTACATGCTGTTTCTTCTGCTCAGAAGACAAGCCTTCTAAGTACTGTAAGTCGAAGAGTTGCAGTTCTTTACTCACCAGACGATTTTTTAGCGTAGGCACCGACATCAATGGTGCATCAACATAACCGACTGTTTTAGCCGTTGCGGTTTGTATCCACTTTTGACCCAATGCTGCGTTAACAACCTTTGGTGCTTTCGCCATTAGCGGCAGCATGGTTTCAATGTTGGCAACTAAATAGTCTTTTGCAGGGCGCTGATAACGAGAGTAATAGATGTTCAAGAATCGAGAACGGAAACTCGGCACATCGACTTTAATCGGACACTGGCTCGCACACGCTTTACATGCAAGACAACCATTCATCGCTTCGTGAACTTCATGCGAGAAATCGTATTCATGGCGTTTGTTCATCGTGTTACGAACACGCTCAACCATGGTTTTAACCGGAGTATTGTCCTTCAGCGCTTCTTGCTCTAAATCGAGAATATCGACGCCTTGTTCCGTTAACTGACGCAACCACTCTCTTACCAAACCTGCGCGGCCTTTTGGTGAATGACGACGGTCAGCCGTAACTTTCATCGAAGGACACATTGGCGAGCTCGTATCGTAGTTGAAACACAAGCCGTTACCGTTACATTCCATGGCTTGTTTGAAGCTATCACGAACTTGTACGTCGATCTGGCGGTCGTAGAAGCCGCGCTTGGTATCGGTGACTTTCACCAATTCAGCGTCGCTTTCTAACGGCGTACAGATCTTGCCTGGGTTCATCTTGTTGTGCGGGTCAAAGGCTGCTTTAACACGTCTTAACTCAGTAAACAGCTCTTCACCAAAGAAGTCAGGGCCATACTCAGAACGGAAACCTTTACCGTGCTCACCCCACATCAAGCCGCCGTATTTAGCCACCAGCTTAACCACTTCATCAGAGACTTCGTGCATCAGTGCTTCTTGCATCGGGTCACACAGATCAAGTGCCGGACGAACGTGTAATACGCCCGCATCAACGTGACCAAACATGCCGTAGTTCAGCTCTTTTGAATCGAGCAGCACTCTAAATTCAGAGATGAAGTCCGCCAAGTTTTCCGGTGGTACACAGGTATCTTCAGCAAAAGCAACTGGCTTAGCTCGGCCTTTCGCCGCACCTAACAGACCCACCGCTTTTTTACGCATGTTGTAGATTCGGCCAATGCTCGCTAAGTCGCTGCACACTTGGAAGCCAATCACACCCGCTTCTTCAGTTTCAAGCATGCTTTCAAGTTGTGCAGTCAGCGCTTGAACTTGTTGTTCAACTTCCGCTTCATCTTGGCCTGCAAATTCAACCATGTTGATACCAAGCATCTCTTTATTGGGAACATCCATAAGCAGGTCGCTCACGGTGTGCCAAACGATGTCTTGCTTCGCTAGGTTCAATACTCTTGAATCAACCGTCTCAACAGACAGGGCTTTCGCTTCTACCATAAACGGAGCATTGCGCAGCGCAGAATCGAACGTGTTGTATTTCACGTTAACCAGTGTGCGCGCTTTTGGAATCTTGGTTAGGTTTAACTTTGCTTCCGTGATGAATGCTAAAGAACCTTCAGCGCCACATAGGACGCGAGTCAGATCAAAGCTGTCGTCTTGTTCGTTGATTGCGTTCTTTAGGTCGTAACCTGTTAAGAAGCGGTTCAATGGTGGGAATTTATTAAGAATTTGAGCGCGCTTGTCTCGACAAACTGCCTCAGTAACCGCAAGGGCATGGTGAGCAAATTCACCCTCAACTGGCAAGCCGTGTGATAAATCAGACTCTAAACACGAACCATCCGCGAACACCGCTTGTAGCGACAACACATGGTCAGACGTTTTTCCGTACTTCAACGACCCTTGGCCCGAAGCATCGGTATTGATCATGCCACCTAAGGTTGCTCGGTTACTGGTAGAAAGGTCTGGAGAGAAAAAATAACCGTAGGGACGTACCGCATCATTCAATTGGTCTTTAACGACGCCAGACTGAACTCTTACCCAGCCCTCTTTCTCGTTAATCTCAAGAACCTTATTCATGTGTCGTGAAAGGTCAACCACGACACCTTTCGTCAACGATTGACCGTTGGTTCCGGTACCGCCACCACGAGGGGAAAAGGTCACACGTTCGTAAGCGGATTTAGCACCCACTTGACCGAGCAACACAACGTCTTGAGTTGTTTTAGGAAGGATGACCGCCTGCGGCAATTGCTGATAGACACTGTTATCAGTCGCCACAGCCAAACGGCTAGAATATTGAGATTCAATGTCGCCAGTAAAGCCCGCTGTTTTTAGTTCATCTAAAAAGCTTACGACTACTGGATCGACATCAGCATTAAGTTGAAGTCTTGGTAACATTTGCTTCCTGCCCCTACTTCGCTGATCCAATCAGCATTGGGTTATCTGAGATTTTTAATAATTTTCTTTGAATTTCGTCACTTTACTACTATTAAGATCATATAAAAAGGTGATCAAATCAGAATCTCAGTGCAAGAATGGAGAAATAGTCACTTTCGTCTTAATTCAGTCCAATATACTGAATAACATTTTGTTTAAGACATCTCCATGAGCACATCACAATGAAAAAAAACAAAACAGTCACAACTGAAGATATTCTTCTTAAGCTATGCCAATCAGTCTCAAGCGTACTCACTTCAGCGACGGCTTCTCAGGTGTCCTATTCAGCTATGGTTCAAAAGATCAACAAGACAAGTCTGAAGCCAGACTTTGGTTGTTTCGTCTTATTTGACGGTGGCTTTTCTGGTCTTGTTGTCATCAATTTTACGTCTAAAGCCGCGCTAGAGATCTATACCAATTACATGCGTAACATGGGCATGCCAGAAGATGAGCTGGCAGTACTGCACACTTCAGACGAAGTGGGCGATGTTTTGGGCGAGTTAATGAACCAGTTAGTTGGTGATTTCACCAATAAGATCCGTAAAGAACTGCAAACCAACATCACACAGAACCAACCGAAAATGCTTGCATTGAACAAGCAAGTAAACCTTTCTGTTGATACTAACCTAGATCGTCCACAAGCTCGCCGAGTGACCTTCTCGACTGCAAACAACAACATCTTCTACCTAGAGCTTGCAATGGATAAGACAGAATTCATCCAATTAGAAGAATTTGAGATCGCTGAAGACGAATGTCCAGACAGTATTCTTGAGGCTACTCAGAAAAAAATGCAGGAAGCGAATAAGCCCGCTCAAAGTTCAGGTAATGATTCTGCAGCCGATCTACTCGATGAACTTGGTATCTAGTTTGCTAATACTCTAGTTAATCCGGAAAATCGTGTCACTAACGCCATCAATTCGCTTGATGGCGTTTTTGTATTATCCAGAAGCCGTCTCTTCCATCCTTCATAAATGGCTCACCGCATAATAACAAATGACTTTTGACTTTGCTGTTACCTGCCAAAACATGTAAAATGTCGGACTTTTCAAAATTTGCGGTAATGATTAAGTAGTCGATGGATAAGAAAAAAGCCCTAAAGAAAATTGCCAAGTGCCTTGAGCTTGGAAATTCTGCGAACGTCAATGAAGCGGCCAATGCGATAAAAATGGCGCATAACTTGATGCTGAAATATGGTCTCGAGAAAGACGATATTGAATTTATCAAGATGGGGAAAACTCAATCCAGTCATCTGTTACCTGCAAATATCAGCTCTACACTGCTGCGTGTTATTCGCGGTATTAACACCAAGTTTGGCGTAGAAGCCGTATTACTTAACCACAAAGGCCTTAAGCGTGTGGAGTTCATTGGTGAAGCTGATCGAGCAATCTTTGCTGCCTTTGCTTTCGATATTATTTATCGCGAATTGAACGAGCATACGGGTCAATTCAGAAACAGCTTTGCAGGATCTGGTACAGGAACTCTCGAAGTCACTCGTCGTGTGAATTCTTACGTCTCTGGTTGGGTAGAAGGTGCGCTTGAAAAGTTGCCAATCATTACCCCGGATGACGAGTCAAACAACAAAATCAATAACTACATTGATAAAGAATTTGAAAATATTGACCGTGAAACCTTCAAACAACAACTCAGAGAAGCGATGAAAAACCTCACCGCTGACTATGAAGTTGGTTTGAAGAAAGGTCGTAAGCTTTCAGTAAACCGCCCTGTTGGCGGAACTCAAGAGGCTAAAAAAATCACCAAATCGTAGAGCATGCCATTTAGCTAAATCATAATGCTTGCTCTTTACATTTCCTCAGCACATTGTTAAAACCATCAATAATACTTATAGGACTATATGTTTGTCATTCGCAATCCATGCGTTTGACAGAAGTACATGATGGAGAAATACGTTGAAAAAAATCACACTAGCCCTAGCGCTTACTGTCGCTCTAACGGGTTGTCAGGCAACTCAACGCCAAAATGCTACAACAGGCGAATCTGAGACGAACTCTGCAACTCAAGGCGCTCTAATTGGTGCAATCGCTGGTGCCGTTGCTGGTGCTGCTACTGGTGACGATTCTAAAGATCGCCGTAAACGTGCACTCATCGGTGCTGCTGGTGGCGCCGCCGTTGGTGGTGGTATCGGTTACTACTTCGACCAACAAGAAGCTGCACTTCGTGAAGAACTCATGAACTCTGGTGTTCAAGTTGAACGCGTTGGTGAGAACCAGCTTCTACTTCGCCTAGAAAACGGCATTGGTTTTGGTTCTGGCTCTTACGCTTTAGAGTCTAGTATTCACAACACACTACGTGGTGTGGCTCGTATCTTAGTTGAATACCCAGACACTAGCCTAGTGATCGACGGTCACACTGACAGCACTGGCAGCGAGTCGTCTAACCAAATCCTTTCTGAGCGTCGTGCTGAATCTGTTCGTGCATTCTTGATCTCTCAAGACGTTGCTGCAGGTCGTGCCATTGCTCGTGGTAACGGTGAACGTTACCCTCTATGTGACAACAACACCTCTCAAGGTCGTGCTTGTAACCGTCGCGTAGAAATTCAAATTTTGCCGCTTAAGTAGCACGGTTAAAGCCCAGTTACCTTTATCTATTGAAATAACCACTATATAGTTGCTTGTCATTCGTATGGCTTATTTTAAGCGCTACGACTTAACACTCAGCCAGATAGCGTATTCATCCTGATACATCGGCACTGGGCTTTTTTACGAGACTTATCTTTTGCTTATCCTATCCAACTTTCTGTCATCGTCATTTCTTAGGCCTCTATTTCTAGCCCTCATATTTTCCACGATACCGTTGTCCACCACACATTTCGTGCACGCAGCAAGCAATGATGAATTTTCATTAGATCCACAATCTCAAGAATCACAACCTCAAGACCCAATTTCTCAATATCAACTCGCTCAAGCTTATGAATCGGGTGTCGACGTCCCTTTGAGCACCAGCGATGCATTTTATTGGTACTCGCAATCAGCGGATAACGGCAATGCAAATGCGCAATTTAGGCTGGCTGAATTGTATTTATCTGGGACAGGTGTAGAGCAAAGCAACAAGCTAGCTTTAGAATGGTTTATCAAATCAGCATTGCAAGGTAACAAACGCGCCTCAGTTGAGGTCGCAAAGATCTATGAGTCCTCGCTTGAGAAAGATCTACTCCAACCATTAGATGCAGCACAGCTATGGTATGAAGCGGCCTTAAAAGACAACCCTGATGCAGAAGATGGTTACAATCGCGTTCTGGAAGCACAATTTAACCAACAACGCGCCAAGCAGATCTCTTCGATTGAGCAGCTCAATGACAACGTCAGTGCAGAAGCCAATACGAATCAACCAAGTACCTTCCCTTCAGCACTAACTTCTAGAGACCAAGCAACACGTTCTAACCTAACAAACTCTGACTATATGATCGGCACAGTACTGGCCGTTTTAATTGCAATAGTGAGTATCAGCGCAACTCTGGTTGTATCGCGAAAGCGACAGATTCTGAAGTCTGGTGAGTTAAATCAGCAACAACAGACACTTGAAGCGCAGCTTAGCGCGAAAGACTTCACCATTAAGCAGCAAAAACGTCAGCTGCAAACCATGTTTCACGAACTGAAGAAGCAGAAAAACAACAAGAGCTTGAACAATTTTCAGGTAGCTTGTGCGCTATTTGGCTACACGCCTAGCTCAATTCCGGACCAGAAAAGCATCAAAATACGATACAAACAATTATCAAAGATCTACCATCCAGATGGTCACGGATGTGACGAAGAAATGAAACGTTTGAACAATGCGCTAAAAACCATTTTACAAAATGTTACAAAACCGTAAACAACTACACATATTAAATTTGCAAGGTCGCAAAGATATCGATTTTATTAGTGTTGCAATCGATCCCCCTCTCAAAAACGGGTAACAAACTATTAACTAATGGGTCTTACTTGTGTCATAATTTGCGCCGAAAATACGCCTGACTTAAACAGGTGAGGAGAGAATATGTTCACAATAGAAGGCGTTTGTGATTGGTGCAAAAAGCCAAGCCTAGTTAAAAAGCACGACTACCTAGATGGTAAGTGTCATCATGCATGTAAAGAGTGCAATGATATTGCAACCATTGATGTTCGCCAGTTCAATATTGGTGAAATGGAAATGAGAGCAAAACTCTCCCAAGCGACATTGAGATAAGCAACACCGTTGAAATATAAGAAAGCGCCTAAGGCGCTTTTTTTGTGTCTGTGGTTTTAGATCTTCTCTCTTCTCTCTTCTCTCTTCTCTCTTCTCTCTTCTCTCTTCTATACAGGTGTATACAGTACTTTTCTGTCAAAACCACTGTATACACCTGTATAAGGCTCACATTTTTTCAAATTATGAGACAAAACAGCAAATTCATTCAAATTTAATTTATTATTTAATTTCAATAACTTAATTATGTTTAATCTATAACTTAAGACAAAATCGTCCAATAATCCCGCAAAAAACGCTTGATCTTATAAGCAACTAAAACTACTGTATACACATACAGCATGTATATAAGGACAGCAAAATGATTCAAGCACACGTTAAAGCCCAACACTCTAGCCCGCTAGTTCACTGCGCATTTACATCAGTTTCTCGTAAAAGCAAAAATTCAAACGAGGAAGCGTTATTTGCAAGAATGGCGTTGCTGTCCAACCAACATCAGTGGTTACTGTTTACGGCTCAAACACCGAGACCATCGGCTAAGCAGCTGAAGCAACATAATGTTTGCTGCGACCGAGTTATTCATATGAAAGCCTCTCATCAAATGACTGAGGTAGAAACAGTCGAGAAAGCCATTCGCTCTAAGAATGCGAGTGCGATTGTGGCAAGTGCATCGATTGATCAATTCAGTCAGCAATATCTAAGAACATTAGGAATGCGCTTTCAGTGTGAAGTCTTCTTTATGGATGCGAATTCAGAGCGAATTCACTAAGCCACCTTGCTTAATAACATGTTGGCTTAATAACATTGTTGGCTCAAAAACATAGCCCATACACATAGCTTAATCTTTTAGCTAACAAAGTTAACTTAACAAACATAGCTCCAAAACACAGTCCAAATATACTGCCTTCCCCTGCCCTACGATTCGCCTATTTTTTGGCGAATTGTTAGGCGGGGGTTTTTATTTAAACAATAGATTTAGCAATCGTTTGCTTTTTATCTGGAAGGAAATAGTAGATTAAGTATAATGCCCGTCTAATCATGTGCACACCGCACTTCTCTGTATGACGTTTGATAAAAGATAGGAATGTCTAAATGAGCCTTGCTGATCAAGTTCTTGCCGTAAATGATGACCTACCAATCCGTACTGACAAACCTGTCCACAGTGGCAAAGTTCGCTCAGTCTACTGGTTAACTGAAGAAGATAGTCAACGACTAATCAAAGAGAAAGGCTACGATGTAGCACCAGATGCGCCTTTAGCAATCATGGTGATCAGTGACCGTATCTCTGCATTTGATTGTATCTGGCGTGGTGAAGGTAATCTTAAAGGTGTTCCGGGTAAGGGAGCGGCTCTGAATGCTATCTCTAACCACTGGTTCAAATTGTTTAAAGACAACGGACTTGCTGACAGTCATATTCTTGATATCCCTCACCCGTTCGTATGGATTGTACAAAAAGCTCGCCCAGTCATGATCGAGGCGATTTGTCGTCAATACATAACAGGTTCAATGTGGCGTGCATACGCAAACGGCGAACGTGAATTCTGTGGTATCGAGATGCCAGAAGGCCTCGAGAAAGACAAGAAGCTACCAGAGCTACTGATCACGCCTTCAACAAAAGGGATTTTGAAAGGTATCCCTGGTGTTCCAGAAGCTGACGATGTGAACATCTCGCGTAACAACATCGAAGATAACTTCGCAGCGTTCAACTTTACTCAAGCAAGCGATATCGCACACTACGAGAAGTTGCTAAAAGAAGGCTTCAACGTTATCAGCCAAGCACTCGCGAAAGTCGACCAAACCTTTGTGGATACAAAGTTTGAATTTGGTTACGTCAACGATGCTCAAGGTAAAGAAAAGCTGATCTACATGGACGAAGTGGGCACGCCAGATTCATCTCGCATTTGGGATACTCAGGAATACAACAAAGGCAACATCGTTGAAAACTCTAAAGAGGGTTTCCGTCAGTTCTTGCTTAACTACTTCCCTGATGCAGACATTCTTTTGAACAAAGAACGCATGCCAGAACGTGAAGCATTAGCTCGCGACAATGAACTACCTCTTGATTCACTGATGTCTCTGTCTCGCACTTATCTTGATATCGCAGCGAAAATCACAGGTGCAGAGATCGTACTGAGCGAGAATCCTAAGCAAGAAATCATCGATGTACTGCGTGCTGACTATGGTCTAGTCGACTGATTGACTGATTGCATTCTAGAAAGCGAGTAAGCTCGTAAACTCAAGTTTCAGATACTAAAAGGGCCTCATCATTATTGAGGCCCTTTTTACGTGTGCGATTTTTAATATTCTTTGAGCTCGCTTCTAAGCTGTATGCTCTAAGCTCTAAGCTCTAAGCAATAATGAGAGATTACAGCTTGATAGTAAACTCTTCTCCAGTATTCTCGGCGA
The DNA here is from genome assembly GCF_963872585.1 of Vibrio sp. 10N.222.47.A9. Lineage (NCBI taxonomy): Bacteria > Pseudomonadati > Pseudomonadota > Gammaproteobacteria > Vibrionales > Vibrionaceae > Vibrio > Vibrio sp. 10N.222.47.A9. Next base: position 39,034 of record NZ_CAWNBB010000034.1, read on the forward strand.
TCACCAAATGACTGCGCGTCTCGATGTACTCTATCTGCTCTTCTTCAAGAGAATACGGCATAACAACTTTGAGCTCATTAATCCCTTCTAGCCTAGCTAGCTTAAGTAAGGTAACAATGTTTGACTCATCACTTTTACGCGTCGACATTGATTTTAATGCCATCTGCCATAAACGATCTTCAGGGCTTGCTAGCTCTTTAATGCTATCTCGCCAGACGGTACTGAATACTGGCGCAATTGTGGTTAGTGCTTCCAGAAAAGTCCATTTTTTACTGCATGAGGCGCCAAGAAAGGTTGTGTAATCGAACTCTACACGCGTCTCTATCTGTTTTTCCATGATGTCCCCCGACACTTTGACAACACAATATACTCAATATCTATCAACTCTTTCTTTATAGCAATAGGATATAGAAGAATAGTCTTTTATGACCTTTTGATTGGTTAAAAAGGCATATAAAAATCAATTTTGTAACAAAATAAGCACTGAATAATCATATATGCACCTATTTGATTAATATTTTAGAGATAAAACTTATCTATCTATTTTATATCAATTATCCGGCTCGCTTTTTTGTATTGAATACGCCAGCCAGACCATGTTGGCAGCTCCCAGCGTTTTGGTGATAACTTTCGGCTACCCGATTGATAGTGAACGTATATCAGCTTTCGTGCGGGCAAGTATTCTACATCGAGTTGTAAGTCGGCAAGGCTCAGTGCAAACGGGTATTTTTCAGAAAACTCTGAATAGAGCCAACTTGGAATGCCATCAAATAGAATATCGACATGGTCGAACATTTCCAATTCGCTCACATCAGTGACACCTAGCACCTCAAGCTGCTCTATCAACCATAGCTCAAAGTTAATGTTCTCAATTTCTGGTGTGTATTGGGTTTGTTCATCGAGACCGAGTTTCACATAAAGCTGCCAGTGTTTGATTTCTTGAGTGCGAACCTTTGCAAAACCGGGAAGTTGGACGCCTTTTAACACAAGATCGACAATAGGCTTTAATGATAGTTGCCCTTCAGCCGCGACGAGCTTGGTCGTAATTGTACGGCCTGCGTACACCAAAGCCATCTCGGTAAAGACACCATCATCATTTACTCTTGTTTCACCTTGCTCCCAATCTCCGAGTTCAGCTTCGATGATAAGCTCAAGAGGAATAGGTGCCGTGACCGTCGCTAAGGTCAGTGTTTGCTTAACACCTCTTCCCGGCAAACTATGGGTATCAAGCACCAACATCGCTTGTGCATTGTCCGGGAAACGATTCTGACGGCCGAGTACGACCTCTAACACTCCATTAGCAAAGGCTTCTTTCCTCTTCAGTCGGCGCACAAACACCAGCTCAGGATGCAAATGCACAATAGTCTTAAGCAGTTCAATACGTTGGAAACGTGACGCGACTTCTAACTGAGGAAGTTCAAACACCTCACGCATTTGCTTTGCCAGCCCTTGTGCTTCATTCAGTGCCTGTTGGTCGATTTCTAAATGCGGATAATCGCGACCACGAACAATCTGAATTAACAGGCTTAAGTCACACCCTTCTTTCTCTTGCTGAGCGAGTGCTTCAAGATGTTCTGCATTGCTCGGCAACTGATACAAACGAGCAGGAACGGACAACGCCGCGGTGAGATCGACCATCGCTTCTTTTAATGCTTTGGTTTTGATTCGAGTAACAATATCGGCATACAAAGCATCAATCGGCAGCGGATACAGCTTTTTGCCATGCTCGGTAATTTGATGGTCGCTATTAATCGCCTCCATCGTGAGCAAGGTTTGAGTCGCGCTGTTTAATGACTTCTCAGGAATAGGATCAAGGAAGGACAAGCTCTCAAACGGAGCACCACAACATGCCGCGGCCAACATAGGTTCTGTCAGCTCTTCACGCTGCAATTCAGGTGGTGTGACTAACTCTAACGCCGCATGTTCGCCATATAGACGCACACAAATGCCATCCATCACTCTACCCGCACGGCCAGCTCGTTGTTTGGCACTCGCTCGTGATATGGATTTAAGCATCAGTGTGGTTCTTCCGTTTCGTTGAACGGTACGTCTTTCTAACCCTGAATCTATCACCACGCCAATATCAGGTATGGTGAGGGAGGTTTCAGCAACGTTGGTCGCCAAAATGACCTTTCTCAGGCTATTACCTTCAGTATTGATATTACGACCCGATAACGCTAGATCTCGTTCTTTTTCACAGACCGACGCATGCAATTTCACTACTTGGATGTCTGGATTCTTTGCCAAGGCTTGTTCACATTGCACGATCTCTTTTTTACCTGGTAGGAAAACCAAGATATCGCCATGTGAAGCGAGCAGTTGATGATTCACTTCTTCAGCAATGCGTTGCTCTAGATGTCGAATGTCGGGCAATGCTCTTGATTCATTCGCCCTGTGTTCAATAGCAACTTGATAAGTTCGGCCTTCACAGCTAATTCGATTCGCATCCAAGTAATGAGCAAGACGCTCCCCTTCAATGGTTGCTGACGTGATCACCAAGCGATGGCTCTCTTTTTGTTTGAGAATCGCCACCAGCAGATCAATGTCCCAGCGCCTCTCATGAAACTCATCCACCACAATCACATCAAAACTGGCTAATCCGTCTTCTGATAACCAACGCAGCGCGATACCGGGAGTCACAAACACAACGTTAGTTTGCTCGTTGTACTCCGACTCAAGCTTAATCGCATAGCCAACCTTGCTACCAAGCTTCTCACCCGATTGCTGTGCGAGGTATTTAGCTAATGACGTACACGCGATACGTCTTGGTTCCACCACCAGCACTCGTCCATGCTGAGAAGCCCAAAGTGGCAAACGCGTTGATTTACCCGATCCGGTTTCAGCTTCGACTACAAGGTGAGAATTGGCGATTTGCTCGTGGAATACGTTTTGATAAGAATCGATAGGAAGTAATGACATAAAAAGGAGGAATCGCGAAAAAGTGTGAGCGAAGTATAACGAATTATGGCGCTAGAATTCGATAAGTGTGGGACATGGGTAAGAATATCATTTTGTTTGCAAAGATCGGAGGGAAACTATTTACAATTGAATAACTAAACCGTTATCATTTTTCGGTTACCCTTTCTCCCATATTAGGCATCCAATGAACAACGATAAACGCCCTCTATATATCCCTTATGCTGGTCCTGCTCTACTAAGTACCCCTCTTCTAAACAAAGGCAGCGCATTCTCTGCTGAAGAGCGCAGTTCTTTCAACCTTGAAGGCTTGTTACCGGAAACGACCGAAACAATCCAAGAGCAAGTAGGACGTGCATACAAACAATATTGTAACTTCGAAAGTGATATGGATAAGCATATCTACCTTCGTAACATCCAAGACACTAATGAAACGCTTTTTTATCGTTTAGTTCAAAACCACATTTCTGAAATGATGCCTATCATTTACACGCCAACGGTTGGCGCAGCATGTGAGAACTTCTCAAATATTTACCGTCGTGGCCGTGGTCTGTTTATCTCATACCCGAACCGCGATCGTATCGATGACCTACTGAACAATGCGACAAACCACAACGTTAAAGTTATCGTGGTTACGGATGGTGAGCGTATTCTTGGTTTGGGAGACCAAGGTATCGGTGGCATGGGTATTCCAATTGGTAAGCTAGCACTGTACACAGCTTGTGGCGGTATCAGCCCAGCTTACATGCTACCTATCGTGCTCGATGTGGGTACAAACAACCCTCAACGTCTTGCAGACCCAATGTACATGGGCTGGCGTCACCCTCGTATCACAGGTGCTGACTACGATGCATTCGTTGAAGAGTTCATCCAAGCTGTTCAACGCCGTTGGCCTGATGCATTAGTTCAGTTCGAAGATTTCGCACAAAAGAACGCAATGCCACTGCTTGAGCGTTACAAAGATCGCCTCTGTTGTTTCAACGATGACATCCAAGGCACAGCAGCCGTAACGGTTGGTTCTCTACTTGCAGCATGTAAAGCAGCAAACAGCAAACTTTCAGATCAACGTATCACCTTCTTAGGTGCGGGTTCTGCAGGTTGTGGTATTGCTGAAGCTATCATTGCTCAAATGGTGTCTGAAGGTATCAGCGATGCACAAGCACGCTCTCAAGTTTACATGGTTGACCGTTGGGGTCTGCTACAGGAAGGCATGCAAAACCTGCTTGATTTCCAACAGCGTCTGGTTCAAACCAACGAAAACACTAAAGATTGGGAAAGCGACGGCACTGGTTTCTCTCTACTAGACGTTGTTCGCCACGCGAAACCAACCGTATTAGTTGGTGTATCTGGTGCTCCAGGTCTGTTCAGCAAAGAAGTCATCAAAGAGATGAACCTACACTGTGAACGCCCTATCGTGTTCCCACTATCAAACCCAACAAGCCGTGTTGAAGCAACTCCAAACGACATTATTCGTTGGACTGATGGCCAAGCACTGGTTGCGACAGGTAGCCCATTTGAGCCAGTAACTCATAACGGCACCACTTACCCAATCGCTCAGTGTAACAACAGCTACATCTTCCCAGGTATTGGCCTTGGTGTATTGGCTGTGAATGCTTCACGTATCACTGATGAAATGTTGATGGAATCAAGCCGTGCACTTGCTACGTGTTCTCCACTAGCAATCAATGGCACAGGCGCTCTACTTCCACCATTGGAAGAGATCCACACCGTATCTAAGAAGATTGCTCTTGCCGTTGGTAAGAAAGCGATTGAGCAGGGTGTTGCACTAGAGATCACTGAAGAAGCTCTTCAACAAGCGATTGACCAGCACTTCTGGCAGCCGGTTTACCGTCGCTACAAGCGTACTGCATTCTAATAAAGCGTGCTGCGCTCTGAATAAAAGCGTACTGCGCTTGGAATAAAGAGCGTTAACTACTTTTATAAGAGCCTCTGCAACTGCAGGGGCTTTTTTCTTTACACTGTCTTGTCTTTTTAACTGATTTTTCTCATTTTTATTTGGTATTATCGAGCACTCAAAAATTAATGCTCAGTCAAAGGACCATACCGAGAGTGAAATTTGATTCTCACATTTTCCGTAGCTACTTATTAAAAGCTTACAAAAAACTGCAAGGTTTTCTGTTTGGCGCTTTCCTCGTGTTCTTAGTTGGCAGCGCTGCGGTTATTGCGATCGATTATTGGGTTTCATGGCAAGCGGAAGATCGCATCATCTACGATATTGATGACGTGCCCGAGCTTGAGGTCGCGGTTGTGCTTGGCACAAGCAAATATCTGGGTAGAACACTCAACGACTATTATAAACACCGAATCGAAGCCGCGATTGAGCTGTTCGATCGTGAAAAAGTGGACCAATTTCTACTGAGTGGCGATAACGCTCATCGCTCTTACAATGAGCCGTGGACGATGAAACGCGACTTGTTGAAAGCGGGTGTCCCCGATGAACGCATCAATCTAGATTACGCAGGTTTTAGAACCTTGGACTCGATTGTTCGCGCCAAAAAGATATTCGATACTGATAATTTTCTGATCATCACTCAGAAATTCCACTGTGAAAGAGCGCTATTCATCGCTAATTCTTACGATATTCATGCGCAGTGTTTGGCAGTTTCAGGGCCAACCCACCATTCGGGAACCTCAATACGTCTACGTGAAGTGTTTGCGCGCACCAAAGCATTCCTTGATCTGTATATTATGGGGACAACGCCAAAGTTCCTTGGACCTAAAGAGCCGATTCAACCGAGTCCAAAACCGGAATCATTTCCGATTCCAAACCCTATTACTGACCCCACTGTAAACCCTGTTGTAGACCCTACAGCAAGCCCTATTTTAGAACCAGCAGAGACCGATGTGTAGAAAACTACACATTTTGAATTTGTTGCCTCACACTTCCCCATTGTTAAGCAAAAACACACCAACACTCCTTTATTAACTTGAGTAACATTCTTCCAACAAAGTCTGACCCTACATCAAGCTATATACCTCGAAAATAATAAGCACGACTCAATGAAGTCGTGCACCAATAAAACGAGGATAACAAAAGGAGCGTCTTATGACGGCACTTGTTACTACACTGAAACACTGGTTGTTTACCCGCAACAGCATGATCTTAATTGGTAATTTCACGCTATTTGCACTTTTGCTCAATACCCTGCCTTTCGAAGCGCAAGTGAATACAGGTTTAAGTATTCTCGTGTTTGTTGCCATTCTATGGTTAACAGAAGCGATTCACGTCAGCATCACCGCTTTGCTCGTTCCCCTATTGGCTGTCTTGTTTGGTGTATTCAACACGCCCGCTGCGCTGGCTAACTTTTCGAACCCAATCATCTTCTTGTTCATGGGTGGCTTCGCATTGGCAGCCGCGCTGAACAAGCAAGAGTTAGATAAAGCAATTGCTGACAAAGTACTGTTGATTGCAAAAGGCAGAATGTCGGTCGCCGTGTTCATGCTGTTCGGTGTGAGTGCCGGCTTATCAATGTGGATCTCAAACACAGCCACCACAGCAATGATGCTTCCTCTTGTTCTTGGCATCATGAACAAGGTTGACCAAAGTGAAGACCGCAACACCTACGTGTTCGTACTATTGGGTATCGCTTACTGTGCATCGATTGGTGGCATCGCAACCTTAGTGGGTAGCCCACCAAACGCAATTGCTGCCGCAGAAGTTGGTTTAAGTTTCACAGAATGGATGGCGCTAGGTCTACCTATCTCAATGATCTTATTGCCCATCACAATGGTTGTCCTGTACGTGATGACTAAGCCAAAGCTCGACCATAAATTCGAGCTAGACCACGCTCCTGTAGAGTGGACAAACAGCAAAAAAATCACACTGTCTATCTTCCTTTTAACCGTAACGCTTTGGATATTCGGAAAACCAATCAACGCAATGATTGGCGGATTCTCTAAGTTTGATAGCTTGGTAGCGATTGGTGCCATTGTACTGCTTGGCGCTTCTAGAGCGGTTGAATGGAAAGATGTCGAGAAGACAACGGATTGGGGTGTGCTTATCCTGTTCGGTGGCGGTATCTGTTTAAGTAACATTCTTAAAGCGACTGGAACCAGCGTATTCCTAGCACACTCACTAAGCGGATTTTTAGAAACAGCAGGCGTGCTTCTTACGATTCTAGCCGTGGTAGCGTTCGTGGTATTCCTAACGGAATTTGCGAGTAACACAGCGAGCGCAGCTTTGCTTGTCCCTGTATTTGCAACCATTGCTGAAGCGCTGGGTATGTCACCTGTTATCTTATCTGCACTAATTGCGATTGCCGCATCTTGTGCCTTTATGCTACCAGTCGCGACACCACCTAATGCGATTGTATTCGGCTCTGGTCATATCAAACAAAAAGAAATGATGCGAGTCGGTATGGTGTTGAACCTAGTTTGTATCCTAGTACTAACACTGTTCGCTTGGATCTTCTGGTAAGCACTAACGCCCTATATACTTATGTTTATAGACAAGAGCTTATAGGAATGCCCCCCCACACTCAAAAAGATCTGGTTGCAGCTTCCCCCGGCTCAACCAGTACAAATATGCCCGTTCAGCTAACAAGATCAGTTTGACTAGCAAGATCAGTTTAACTAACAAAACCAGCTAAACGGGCATCTAGAAACAAGAAACGCTTTTCCCTTTTGGTGGCCCCGCGCCACCTTTTTTGTGTCAGCTTGTCACCTTTTTTGTATCAACTTGCCACCAACCACTAATTACCGTTCTAAGACCTGGCTCTCACGCCACACTTGGCACCAAACGCGTCCAACCTAACAACAGCATAGAAGCACACATAACCCAAACGACAGTGGCTAAAGAAAGCGTCGATACCAGATTGTAGCGATAACTGAACACATAAACCGCGCCAAGATAAGCCGCGTATGGCACAAGCGAGAACAAGCCAAGGAGTGCCGTGGTACGTAACTCCACCATGGTTTGTTCCGTGCCAACAATGTAGTGAGCAATTAGAGCAAAGGTTGGAAACAACGGCACTAAGCCTGCGATGTAAAAGCTCTTACTTTTCGACAGCAACGCAATCAACAAAACAGCCGCCGCACCAAGCAAACATTTAAAGAACAGTGAGATCATTTTTTATACGCTATCCAAGCAAATCAACAAAGGCTCTAGAGGGTAAACTCATATAGCGCCCATAAAAATGCCACACGTCACATATGCACGTGTGGCTTATAAACTAACCAAAACAATTTTCAGATTAGTGACTCAAGATCACCTGATTTCGGCCTGAATGCTTCGCTTGATATAGAGCTTCATCAGCGCGAGCAATGGTCTCTGTCACCCGCTCTTGTTTCATCTCAGCAATACCGATGCTGCAAGTGAGTGGATCGCCATGAACCCAAAGGTGTTGGCTGACCAACAGTCGTATTTTCTCGGCCTTTCTTTGAGCTTCACCAGCCTCAGTCTCCGGGCAAAAAACAATAAACTCTTCACCACCCCATCTCACCAACTTGTCGGAAGCGCTGATCGAACTGCCCACCACCATGCTGAATTCTCGTAAAATATGATCACCCATTTGGTGTCCGTATTTATCGTTGACGCTCTTGAAGTAGTCGATATCGAGATACAACATACTCAGCTTTCCATGCCCCTGCTTTACCTGCTGAGACTGCATTTTTAGCCAATCACGAATCGCGTGTCGGTTGAGAATCCCAGTCAGTTCATCACGATGAGCCTTTTCTGAAAACTCAAAGTTTTGCTCTCTCAGTGCTCGATTGACGTTCTTTAAGTGATGATGCCTTTTCTCTGCAAGCACCATACGCTTTCTTGAACGGTTTAACTCAGACAATAAGAATACGGTGCCCGTACCAACCCAAACAAACAGTAAGATAAGGAACAAGCTTTCGCCTGAAATATAAGATCCCTCGAACTCAATACTGCGGATGACTATTCTGTGGTGACCCAGTTTCGCACCAGACGCAGTAGCAAACTCGACCATATTCACATTCGAATACTCAGGCGCTGAATGCTCTAGCGCAATCTCGTTATCCGCTAACCACCATGTCATTACTTGCAGGTTTTTGATCGGAATCTCAATCACACCACCATCCACGCCAGGAGAAAACTCCATTCCGTTGTACTTATGCGTGTACTCGTCATCAGGAACCGAATAAGCAGGATTGTAATTACGCAGGTAAGTTCGCAAACGACCGCTAGAATCGGCCTCCGCATGGTAATCAATATTGACTCTAAAGGTGTGGTACTGAGAAAGGTCAAGGCCAGTGGTAATGTCTGGGTTGATGCGAATCGATAGGCCGCAATAAGGCCACGGATACTCAGACTTTTTAAGCTCACAGTCGAGAATATACTGGCCATTTTGATAAGATAATTGGGACGTACTGACGCCCCTATCCACTTGATCGCTGGTCGCGATAAACTCATATTTATCCGGCGTAATTGCCGTTATCACACGATTTCCGCTCACACGGTAATACTGGACAATCGCCAGCGTCGTGATAACTAAAAAGATGACTATTTTATGGATCCACTTCACGTCTAAGCTTCCGGCTTAAGGTCCCTATAATTGGGATTTCACGATAGAAAATAAGTTAGGTAAATTAGTGATCTTAATGCCAATAATTTACTAAAAAACGTTATATCACGCCTTAACAAAATGTCATACCATAATTTTGAGCGAGTGTTTACTCATCAATTATCCATCGCAATAATCAAGTAATATTGTGTATTAAAACGGACTCTATTTGTTATACTCATCGCATAATCATCGTTAACCGTAGCGCCTACTTACAGAGCTTCCGAGTCGACGAAATAATAATCAAAATACAACGAGTAATGTCATGTCTTTATTAGCAAAAGGAACACTCAAGAAAATGAGTGCTTCGCTCGATGGTGCGGTTACCTACCGTTTACCTGTCGGTGAAGAGTTTGTAGAGCTAAACCCTCTGATTGGTAAAACCATCAACCTCACTCACACCGGTAATATTTTTTGCTGCTCGTGTGGCAAGAAAACCAAGAAAAGCTACTCTCAAGGCCACTGCTTTGTGTGCATGAGAAAGCTAGCAAGCTGCGACATGTGCATCATGAAGCCAGAAACTTGCCACTACGATGAAGGCACGTGTCGTGAACCTGAATGGGGCGAAGCGAACTGCATGGTTGATCACTTCGTTTACCTATCGAACACATCAAGCCTTAAAGTGGGTATCACTCGTCATACTCAAATCCCTACTCGCTGGATTGACCAAGGTGCCACTCAAGGCCTACCAATCTTGAAAGTGAAAACTCGTCAGATTTCTGGCCTGATTGAAGTTGAGTTAGCCAAACACATTGCTGACAAAACCAACTGGCGCACGTTGCTAAAAGGCGACGGTGACGATATGGAGTTGGTAGAAAAAGCCAAAGAACTCTTGCCATTGGTTGAGGATAAAATCCAAGAGATCAGAGCGAAGTTTGGCGACGATGCAATCGAGATTCTTAGTGAGAACATCACTTCACTGAGCTACCCAGTTGAGCAGCACCCAGTGAAGATTGTTTCTCATAACTTTGACAAAAACCCTGAAGTATCTGGCGTGCTGCAAGGTATTAAAGGCCAATACCTTATCTTGGATACTGGTGTAATTAACATCCGTAAATTTGGCTCTTACGAAGTAGAAGTTTCTGCTTAGTAAGCCAACGGTTTTGAGATGTTCGCTGTTTTGATAAACCAAAGCTAAACGGTTTTGATCGGTGAAAGCTAAACGGCTTTGATGAGCTAAAACTAAAATGCCCTCAGCAATTGCTTGAGGGCATTTTTGTATCATGACCAGACATTATAACGGGGTGACACCCTAGTTAGCTTTGTTACTTAAGCTGCTAGATTTATTACTTATGTTTCTAAATTTATTGCTTATGCTTTTAGATTTATTACTTATGCTTCTAAATTGATTGGGTGTGCTAAATTAATCGAGTTTACTCAATAGATTGAAGTCGTCTAGTGCGGTAATGCTTGGCTTATATCGCTGGCAAACACTTCTCCGCACACGCAGTTCTTTCCATTCGCTTTGGCTCGATACAAAGATTGGTCTGTGAGGTTGACGAGTGCATCGATGGACACTTTTCCTTCGCAAGATCGACTATCACTTACTCCGATACTCACACTCACATTAAAATGAATCTGTTCGCCCACTTTGAACTCGACCTGATTAAATTGCTGTCGGATCTGATCAGAAACTTCTCGCGAAACGTTAGATGACGCATTGGGAATAAACAGAATAAACTCTTCTCCACCCCAGCGGCCTGCCACACCACCCACTCTCTCTACATTACGTTTGGTAATGTTAGCCAATGCGCAAATAACCTCATCGCCCACCATATGGCCGTAAGTATCATTGATCGATTTGAAGTCATCGATATCAAGCAGCATACTGACGACATGAGTATCAGAGGCAATATGTTCCCTTAACCACTCATAAATCGCTCTGCGATTGAGTAAGTCAGTCATTTCATCGTAATTCGCTTGATGAACCAATTGCTTTTCCAACATCACCTTTTGAGTCACATCTTCGAGCACAACCTGAACGGCCGGCTGACCTTGCCAAGTAATCGCATTATCGTAAATATTGAAGAATCGATGAATGCCATCGAACCCAATGTTTTCAACCACAGTGCTGGTTCCCGACAATTCACCCGACACGATCGCTTGATAGTGCTTACTGATGCCATCCGTATTCTGTTTTGGCACCAATGTAAGGATAGAGTCCAGCTTTAAAACTTGTTCTATGGAAGAACCACCCTGCATTTTAACCCACGATTGATTGACCATCAGCGGCTTGAACTCTCGGTGAACCAAGATGCCCTGCCCTGATTGCATGATCATATCGTGATACATCTTATCTTGTTCACGCACCGCATTTTGTAGCTGAATCGCAGGGGAAAGATCGATCACCGTGACTTGCAGTGCTGGCCGACCTTGCCACTCTGTCACATGGTCAATAGAGAACACTGTGAACTCTCGACCATTGCGATCAACATTAACATAGGTGTGGACCTGCGGATCGCGTTGACCGCTGATCGTTTCAAGGTAATTTTGATAGGCTAAAACATGGTATTCTTCTGAGATTAGATCTAGGAAGCTATCTATATTAGTAAGTAGTTCTTCGGGTGATTGGTATCCATAGATGCGAGCATAATTAGCGTCAACACTAACTACATTCATATCTTGAATAGTTATGACACCGTACGTGGATTCGAAATTTATTGAAGACATTGCCAACTCCGCACTCTCGCTACACTCCACAAACTGGAGCATAACAACACATCCTGCCAACGCTTCCACACAATCTTTCACGCGTTAGGGGCATTAATATGGTATCTAGTATATCGTACTGCTACAGGCTGCTCTACAATTCTATCGCTAACACGAGTCACTAAAAGTAGACAAGTCTCTCATTCCTATTACTCGCGTCAAAAAACAAAAAAAGATAACGTATATCTATGTAAGCATTAGCTTTTCTGTTTTCCGCTTTCAAATAGGTAGCTAGAGCTAATCACGACTCTTTTCAAATCCGTTCATTATTCACTTCTATCTTGTTGGCTGTTCGCTTGAAACCTTGTCGGTTATTCATTCCAATCCGAAAAGTAAGCGACTAAGAAGTCGATCGCCAATCTTGCTCTCTGGGGTAAAAAACGGCGGTTTTGATATACGACCCAACTGCTGGTTCCTGCTCCCCAATATTCTTCAAGCACCGGGACCAGTTTTCCATTACTAAGGCCACCATTGAAACTGCTCTTAGGTAGGTAGACAACACCAAGCCCCTCTTCACATGCTTTCAGTACTGCACTCGAATTATTACTGCGCCAGCGCCCATGCACTCGTACTGCATTTAACGGTTTACCCTCTTTCTTAAATAGCCACTGATCACTGTTGGCGATAATACAGCTGTGCATTTTTAACTGCTCTGGATGAGTTGGCGTACCAAATTGCTCTATATAGCCTTTACTGGCTGCCGCCGCCATCGGGCGATCGACGAGCTTTCTTGCCACCAATCCTGAATCGTCCAATCGGCCATAACGAATCGCGAAATCGATGCCATCTTCGATGAAGTTAACCATCTTGGTATTGAAATTCATTTCTATGGTGAGCTCAGGATGATCTTTGGCAAACTCCATCAGCGCCGCCGCGACATGATTTTCTGCAAACGCGCCTGCCGCACTCACACGCAAAGTACCGCTAAGCTGAGTCTGCTGAGAAGTCACTTGCTCATTCGCTTGCTGAAGCCCAATGACCAAATCTCTACACTGCTGATAATAGGTATGACCCGATTCGGTCAGGCTCACCATTCGTGTAGAGCGTGCAAGCAGTGCCACACCCACTCTCTCTTCTAACCTTGAAACTTGGCGACTTACATGACTGGTACTGCAACCCAGTTGTTTTGCTGCTGCAGAAAAGCCGTGACATTCGGCTACCGCAACAAACTCATTAATCCCTTCAAAGCTATCCATACTTCACCTGTTTACATCTAACGAATTCACATTCGACTAATTCACATCAGACTATTGCTATATAGCAATAATGTTTTGCCTATTCGGTATATTATCACTCAAATGGTTTACTACTAGTATTACAGGTAACGAAACAGCGGCATCTAAATTGAAAACTTTGGTTTTCTAAATAAAAACCACGATGCCTAAAGAAAAACCACAACGCTGAAACCAAACAAACGTGCTCAAAGGGACGAATCATGAAAAAAATACTAATACCTGTAACTAACCACGCAACACTAGGCGATACAGATCAAGCGAACGGTACTTACGCGCCTGAACTGACTCATGCTCTGAAAGAGATCATTGCTGCGGGTTTTGAGTACGACATCGCTTCTATCAAGGGTGGCAAAGGCCCATTGTACGGAACCGATATTGAAGGGGATTCAGTAAACGCCGAGATCTTGGCTGATGATGACTTCCAGAACCGCATTAATAACACGATTCCAGTAAGCCAAATTAACGTAGAAAGCTACGACGCTATCTTCTACCCAGGTGGTTTCGGTTTGCTTTCTGACTTAGCAACCGACGAGCAATTCGCAACGATTGCAGCTAAGCACTATGAAGATGGCGGTGTGATCGCATCTGTATGTCACGGCCCAGCAGCACTGCTTCCGATTGTTTTAAGCAACGGCGAGAAGCTATTGAGCTCAAAATTGGTGACTGGCTTTACTCGTGAAGAAGAGATCGACTTTGGCACAATCAATGACATTCCGTTCTTATTGGAAGAGTCTCTTGCTCGCAGCGCAGCGCGTTTCAACAAGGTTCAACCTTGGCAAGAGCTTGTGATTGTTGATGAGCGAGTGATTACTGGCCAAAACCCAACCAGTGCGCACGCAGTAGGTGCAACTCTGGTTAAGCAGTTGTCTTAGTTAAATCACGGACTTTTTCGATTAGCGGCTTTAGTCTTAATAGACTTTGCTAAACAGATATAAGTTCATGAAACAAAAAGAGCATACTTCCTACTCAATATTATTGAGAGAAGTATGCTCTTTTCTAATTCTATAGCTATTAAGAGCTAGTGGCTTCGCAAGATCCCTTCAAGCACATTGAACAACAAGTCGATCTCTTCAATCGAGTTGTAATGCATACAACCAATACGCACCACGCCCTGCTCTTCAATACCCAACTGTTTCACCAAACCTAATGCGTAGAAATGTCCGTTCCACACACAGATATTATGTTCACCCAACTTCTTGGCGATGAACTCTGGAGAGTGATTATCAAAGGTAATCGCAAACGTTGGGGTTCTTAGATTCGAATCAAATTCGTTTTTCCCGTAAAGCGTTGCCTCTTCTAGATCAGACAAGCGTTTAAGGAAGTACTCACTGAGTTGGCCTTCATGCTTATTATAAAGCGCGTAGCTTTGCTCTAAACGAGAACGCAATGAATCGGCGGGATCGCCTAACTGCGCCAAGTAATCCACCGCCGCAATCACACCGGCAAGGCCTTCGAAGCTTTGCGTACCTGTCTCAAATCGACCTGGGCCGATATTGGTTGCAGGCTCTACCTTGTATGGCTTTAAAGTATGCAGCCATTGCGGCGCAACATAAGCAATACCCACATGCGGGCCGAAGAACTTATAAGCTGAACACGCTAAGAAATCACAATTCAGCTGCTGAACATCAATCAAGTGGTGTGGCGCGTAATGCACGGCATCGACATAAACCTGAGCACCATGTTGATGTGCTAGTTCGATCACTTTCGCCATATCAACAATGGAGCCCGTCGTGTTCGAAGCAAACGTCACCGCGACAAGCTTGGTTTTCTCGTTAAGCAGCGATTCAAAATGCGCCATATCCAAACTGCAATCCGACTCGTCTACGCGAACTTGGCGAACAATCGCGCCTTTGTCGTCTGCCGCTTGCTGCCAGCTCGAAACATTTGAGTAATGGTCTAACGCCGTGACGATAACTTCATCGCCCTCTTTCCAATCGCGGCTGATCGCTCGGCTAAGTTGGAAGGTCAGAGATGTCATGTTCGCACCGAACACAACATTGCCAGAAGACTCCGCATTAAGCAGTGCTTGCGCCGCTTCTCGCGCTTGCTGCATTAAGCTTGTGGTCTTTTGGCTAGAAAAATAGTGGCCGCCTAGGTTTGAATTAAAATGCCCTAGGTATTCGGTCATTGAAGCTAAAACATTCTCAGGCACCTGAGAGCCACCTGGCCCATCAAAAAAGGTCACCGGCTTGCCGTTATGATATTGGCCTAAAGCACTAAACTGTTGGCGCACATCATTAAGAGTGAAGGACATTGCGCGCATCCTTAGCTGTTAGAACAAACACATCCATATGGCCCATCTCATCGTGGTCTATGGTGCGAATCGGTTGTGCATTGTGCCAAAGCTTACTGTCTGCCAGCATCGCAACCTCACCATCACCTAACACCTTTCTAAAGAATGGCGCTTCATGTGAGTCTTGATACAGCATGATTTCACCACCCACAATGTTATGACGGTTCACACCGATCAAAGCGATGTGGTCAAAGCCATCTTGGTGAACCCCTTCAGGAGCAACCTGAGTCTCTTCAAAAATAGCGGCAATACGAATTTGATGGATTTCGATTTCTTGCCCGTCTTCAAGCCCATTGGTTTCAATAAACAGTTCACACATTTCCTGCATGCCTTCACTGCCTAAAATATTCGCTTCAATCGGCTCGAACTGACGAACAACGTCACCTTGAAAGTGATTAATGTTTTCAGACTGAACAAAGTTATGTTTGTCTTGCTCAACGACTTGTCCATTACTGAATTGAACCACCGAGTATCTTCTCAATCGAAACTGGCCATCCGCATGCTCTGTGCTTGGTAGCTTAGAGAATGATGGTGACAACTCCTCAACCGCATGGTTACTGAGGTGGGTAATATGTAGGGTATTTTCGTGAGCATGTAACATCATCGACTCCTTAATGATTGTTAATTTACTTTCGATATTTAACGTTTTGTTTACACAAAGGATACTTGAAGATCTTGTCAAATCAACATTAAACAATCATTTATCCCGTCATATTTAATAATTCAGACACTAAATCCAAACTGAAATCAAAAAGCAGTGTATAACACCAGAATAAAAGATGACCAACTCTTAAAACTAGCACACTCCACTAGCTAGTTATAAATCCCTATAAATTTAAATATAACGATATTATCCACTGGAAAGCTAAGTTTCATATTGTGTCAGCCCTTTAGCGTCAATACGCCAACCTCCTTACATGAGCTCAGGCGTCACGCTCGCCATCATTCATTTCTATGCTTTTGCACAGCAAAATACGACCTACCTATCAATTGCCAAGCTATTGATTATTTACACAACAAACTGAAATTGGTTAATTTATGAGTACGCCAGAAACCAAACGCCTTTGCTTGCGCGTCTGGAACAGGTCGAGTTCGGGGGAACTCGGCCGCCCTTAATTCAATTAGCTTCCTTCCTCGCATGGGTCTCACTTACCTTTCAACCACGAAAATAATTGCTTCTATTAAGCTCCAGCCTCAAACACCTATAGTTATGCTCAATAACACACCTAAATAGCGACAATGCTCAGTTTCAAATGGCGCGTACCTAATTCGAATTGATGATGTGGTTTACGTGAAGTTTTTGAAAGGGGTATTGAGAAAGGAGTTTACTTAGTGACCTCTGGAAACCGCGAGCATGAAGGTTTTGGAATCTGACATGACACATACTTAACTTCGAGATCATCAGTAAAGCGGTAAAGCCTGTTTTTAGGAAGCTTTTTTATGAACAAAAACCACGAGTTAATGCTCGTGGCTTTTCTATGAATAGCCTAAAACTCTATGTTAAGAGGCGAACACCACCACCATCTAACTTTAGCATTAGGAATTTTTCCTAAGCGTTTTCTACAAACAAATCAGCCTCTCGACCTTTCAACGAGATCTTTAGCTTCAATGATTATACATGTGTGAAATCTTGCTTTGCGTCGCTCACCTGACGGACAAGTAACACGAGGCTTATGATGTTTTAATGCTAAATTTTCACACCAATTAAGTATATCTGTTTCCTTCTCCGAAGTTAGCAAAGTACCTGAATTTGCGAACCATTCACTAACCGTAAGCACATGTTCACTATCGGTAATATGTACCCCATGCTCAATTTTGTTCATGCGGTCATGCATCTGATTAACTTGCCCTTTTACAGTCACGACCTCCTGCTTCAATTTCTCTTGTTCGTAGATCGTGTCAGCTAAAGCTCTTGAGTTTTGAGCTATAATTTCCGCCATTTGTGCAAGAGCTGAACCTTGAGCTGTTCTTGGCGGTGGATAGATACCGTGCTTTTGTAAAGAAGGAATAACCTCATGATAGAGCCATCTTTGGAATTGCTTACCTGCTTTAGACTTATCACTAGCCATCACTCTATTTAGACCCGGCTGTGTGACAAACACTTCCTTTTCTTGTTCAAAACTTGGATTGGATACAGGTATAAGAAAGAATTCATCGCTATCTAAGTCTTGCACTTGAGATTTAATTAGATTCGGGATGTACTTAGACGGAAATCGTTCATCCAACTTGCTATTTTCTTTTGTTAAAACAACAAATATGTCTTTGAGTGAAATGTGTAATATGTCATTTATGTAACATGTCCTTATATCACTAAAGCCCGACTCACCTTCGTAACACACTTTAACTAATTCATTTTCCATTAATAACCTCGAACTTTGATAATTTTGATAACCGTTCTCAAACCACTCAGTTCTGTACTCGGCAGGCTACTAGAATGAAAACAACGGTACCTAACCTTATGTAATAGGGGCATATTCTATAGGGTTTACTCAACAGGTTACATGGAAAATTTCATGCATAAGATCACAAGATGGGTAATAGATATATTCTTGAGTTTAGATGATAGAAGAAAGCTCTGGAAACTTCTAGGTGGGCGCTGGGTTTACGCCCATTAATGGTATTATTCTTAAAAATACAAAACCCAGCGATGGAATAAAAAACACTAATATGATGGCTAGACTTGCACTATCGGTTCTCGCACAATGCCAAGTTGTTTTAGCCGAATGATGACCACAGCCTTAGATACATTAAACTGCCTCGTTAACGAATGCGTTACCAAGTTTAACGATGCTTTGTTACATTGCTGCTCATCAACAAACAATGATCCAAAACCTCTATCATAAATACCTCTGACTCGAGCTTGTTCTAGGAACGCTCTTACAAATTGTTTTTTTGGCAATAACAAAGATGATGCAAATTGATTCGCTTGCCACTCTAAACGCATAACATCCTTCATGGATACATCCTCGCGTATCTCACCAAGGTGAGAGTCATAACATCGTTCACGGGATATGTACTTTGCATGGCCCAAAATATAATGGCCGAGTTCATGAGCCAGCGTAAACCGCGCTCTTTCTTTAGTTTCACACTGCTTTACATCAATGCTAATTTCATTTTTGGTAAAGTCGATAGCTCCAAGAACACCTTTTGGTAAGTGGGCGTCTAACACCAATGATAATGCATAATTCTCGCTAACAAATTCGGAAAGTTTATTATCTTGTACGTAACCTCTAAAATAGCCAATAGAATCCAAGAGAAGTTCACTTTGGGATTCTATATGCGAGCTATCCAAATACGGAACTAATGTTTGTAGTTCAGGCTTAACCGTCCGAATAGAACGGGTTGACTCAAGCTGAGGATTGGAAAGGTCAGATATAATGAGCCTATCGAAAAAATCAAACGTTGAGTTTGTATAGGACGAATCAAAAAAATAATAACAATCGAAACCTTTACCAATAAAATCTTGTTGTTGAAGCGCTAGATTTATTGAAGCTCGCTCCGTTGCTTTAATAGTACGTCCTATAGAAGACGGTGAACGGGTCAAAACCCATTCACTATTTCCAGAATCAAAATACCGTAAAAGCCCTATCCCTTTAGACTTAGAATACTTAAAAGATCCCTCTTGGAATGCGTTTGTGGAGGCTACGATCCCCTTGATGTTAGCTCCCGAAACCTGTTGTACTTTCGCGTAAAACTCCTCGACATCATCAACTGGCACACGGTGGTTATAATTTTTACACTCAATTAATACCAGCACCGAATAGGTTTCTTGCCCGGGAAGATAAACCTCAATTGATACATCAAAAATTATATTTTTTTCTCGGTCACGAGAGAAATAACCTTTCTGTGTGAAAATTTTGCAATAGTCTTTGTGTGCCCAAAATTGCCCGTTGGCAATTTCCTTAGAGAACATATCGAAAATAGCGGCTTCTAATTCATCACCCTTTCTAACTGTATTCATTCATCACCATAGAGCTAGACAGTTCTTAGTCCGTTCAATTCTGTAATAGTGGTTATGCCAGCTAATAAACAAGAATAACTGTATTTAACCCTATATGATTGTTAATCATTCTATATTTTTTATCCAACAAGTTACATTGAATTTGCGTGCGCATGATAAGAATTGTCGATAGAAAAAATGTTTGTAACTCTAATAAGAAGAAAGTTAAGGAAGGCTCAAAGCGGACGCTGGATGCACGTCCATTGAGAGTGCTATTCCCTAAACTATACAAGCTTCTTCAAGGTCGATTTCAAAATCAACGGGCGGTAGGTTTACTAAGTGCTTGTTCGTTGTGTTTAGTAGTTCGACTTTCGGGGACCTCCCTACTTCGTTTGTGTAGATGGTCGCTAAGTAAAGCTTGTCTGAACGGTGGAACGCATCGTGAAAGCTCACTTCTTTGTTTAGCAAGCTGGTGAGCAATGGTTTGGTTACCGGAATGTAAGCCCACTTAATGCATTGGCCGTTGTCGTAATCCCCACTCCAATACACCATAAACCTTTGGGTATTTTCATTCTTAACCGTGAGACGTCTTGATACACTTCCAGTAGTTCCAATTTACCTAGCTGTGTGCCTGTTGGGAGTAAGTTCATTGCTCGTTCCTCATCTTTCTAACGTTGCCTATCAAACCTTGCCTATAATTCTATAGCTAAATACTGTTTTTATATACAGTTATTTGGGCGTATTTTGATATGCCGGTTCGAAATCGAAAAGGCGGCAGCAACAATCCATGAGGAAGACGGTGGCTTAGGCGATCTTCCAACCACGAAAACGTTTGTCTCCATTAAGTTCTAAACTATAACGATTAATTACACTTCAGCCCTTGTTTAACCTTTTATTGCCTCCATATTTTCCATACAATCCTAAGCGATTATAAATAAAAACAATTTCAATTTCGGAGTCCTCATGAGCGACGTAAAGCACTGTAATTTATTGATTCTTGGTTCTGGCCCTGCTGGCTATACAGCTGCAGTTTACGCTGCTCGTGCAAACCTAAACCCAGTACTGGTTACCGGTATGCAGCAAGGTGGTCAGCTTACAACCACAACAGAAGTAGAAAACTGGCCGGGTGATCCTGAAGGTTTAACGGGTCCAGCTCTAATGGATCGCATGAAAGAGCACGCAGAGCGCTTTGAAACAGAGATCCTGTTCGACCACATTAACGAAGTCGACCTTTCAAACCGCCCTTTCCGTCTTAAAGGCGATTCAGGCGAGTACACGTGTGATGCGTTGATCATCTCAACGGGCGCATCAGCTAAGTACTTAGGTTTAGAGTCTGAAGAAGCATTCAAAGGCCGTGGCGTTTCTGCTTGTGCTACATGTGATGGTTTCTTCTACCGCAACCAGAAAGTGGCGGTTGTGGGTGGTGGTAACACCGCTGTTGAAGAAGCACTTTACCTGTCTAACATCGCATCTGAAGTTCATCTAGTTCACCGCCGTGACACGTTCCGCGCTGAAAAGATTCTAGTGAAGCGTTTAATGGACAAAGTAGAGAACGGCAACATTGTTCTTCACACTGACCGCACGCTAGACGAAGTTCTAGGCGACGACATGGGCGTAACGGGCGTTCGTATTAAAGATACTCAGTCTGATAAGACAGAAGACATCGAAGTAATGGGCGCATTCATTGCTATCGGTCACCAACCAAACACTGAAATCTTCAAAGGCCAAGTCGACATGAAAGATGATTACATCATTGTTCAGTCAGGTCTTGAAGGTAACGCAACGCAAACCAGCATCCCAGGCGTATTCGCTGCGGGTGACGTAATGGACCATAACTACCGCCAAGCAATCACTTCTGCTGGTACAGGTTGTATGGCTGCACTGGATGCTGAACGCTTCCTAGATGGCCTTAACGATAAGTAAATCTGAGATTGCAGATTTGATTATCGGTGCTCTCGCCTCAGTAGATGCAGGGCGTCATCACATTTTGTTGTAAATCCCTAGAGCCCAGTGGTATATCCACTGGGCTTTCTTTTGTATACTAGCCGCCCTCAACAAATAATAATTATCATTAAGCCTTCATAATGGATAAGAAAAAACAACGCAGCTTGAACAAGTGGCTTAAGCAACAGAGTAAGTTAGCGAAACGCTGGCTTATGATTGCGATTAGCCTTGGCGTACTTTCAAGCGTGTTCTTAATTGCTCAAGCAGCGCTTCTCGCCTCTATTCTTCACCAGCTGATCATCGAGAATGTCGATAAATCTGAACTGGTTGGTCATTTCGCAGGCTTGGCATTATCGGTCGTTGGCCGTGCTGGCTGTACATGGGGACGTGAAATCGCAGGTTATCGCTGTGGTGAACAAATCCGTGTCTACATCAGGCAACTCATCCTAGATAAATTACGTGAGTTAGGACCTGCTTACATTAAGGGTAAACCTGCCGGTACGTGGGCAACGCTGTTGCTAGAACAAGTAGAAGACATGCAAGACTTCTTCTCTCGTTACCTGCCTCAGATGTCTCTGTCGGTAATGATTCCATTCATTATTTTGGTTGTGGTATTCCCAGTAAACTGGGCAGCAGGACTGATCTTCTTGATTACTGCTCCACTGGTGCCGATGTTCATGGCACTTGTTGGCATGAAAGCGGCCGATGCAAACCGTAAAAACTTCAAAGCGCTGCAGCGTCTTTCAGGTCACTTTTACGACCGTTTGCAGTCAATGACAACCATTCGTCTATTTGATCGCACCAACGCTGAAACAGAGGTACTTAAAGGTGCATCTGAAGTGTTCAGAACGCGTACCATGGATGTGTTGAAAATCGCTTTCTTGTCTTCTGCGGTACTTGAGTTCTTCACGTCGATCTCTATCGCGATGACGGCGGTTTACTTTGGTTTCACTTACATCGGTGAGCTTAACTTCGGCCACTACGGTGCAGGCATTACGCTATTCGCTGGTTTGTTTATCCTTATCTTAGCGCCAGAGTTTTACCAACCTCTGCGTGACTTAGGTACTTTCTACCATGCGAAGCAACAAGCGGTTGGCGCAGCCGAAAGTATTGTCGAGTTCCTAGAAACAGACATCACTAAGGTTAAATCAGGCGACACTCAACTCGATCCGGCTCAAGGCATCAATATTGAAGCTACCGACCTAAAAGTGTTAAGCCCTGAAGGTGTTCAATTGGTTGGTCCTATCTCGTTCGCATTGAACACTCGCCAGTCGACTGCGTTAGTTGGCCCAAGTGGTGCGGGTAAAACAAGTTTGATCAACGCCATCCTCGGTTTCATGCCTTATGACGGAAGCTTGAAAATCAATGGTATTGAATTGCGTGACCTCGACTTAGCCTCTTGGCGTAAAACCATTAGCTGGGTTGGTCAAAACCCGTTGCTACTGCACGGCAGTATTCGTGACAACGTCACGCTAGGTAAGCATGATATCGCTGACCAAGTTGTTGAGAATGCACTTGAGCAATCATTTGCCAGCGAATTTGTAAACGAGCACGGCTTGGATTATATGATTTCTGATCGCTCTGGTGGCCTTTCTGTTGGTCAATCTCAGCGTTTGGCTCTGGCTCGCGCAATGATTCAAGACGGTCAGTTCTGGTTATTAGATGAACCAACAGCCAGCCTAGATACTCGTAGCGAACAGTTAGTGATGAAAGGCATCAATAGCAATATTGAAAACCGCACTGCCCTACTTGTGACGCACCAACTCGCTCCTCTTAAATCAGTCGATAATATTCTGGTGATGCGCGATGGTGGTCTGGTTGAACAAGGTCATTACTCTCAGCTTTCGACTGCGGGTGGTTTGTTTGAAGAGATGCTGAACGCGAACTTAGCTCAACAAGATAATAAGGGTAATTTAGATGCGTGATTTACTGCCTTACCTGAAACTCTATAAAAAGCATTGGTTTGGCCTATCGCTAGGCATGCTATTGGCTTTTGCAACTCTGTCGGCTTCTATCGGCTTGCTAACGCTATCAGGCTGGTTCATTTCAGCTTCTGCGGTTGCAGGCCTTACGATTGCACGTGAAACCTTCAACTACATGCTGCCGGGTGGTGGTGTACGTGGTTTGGCAATGAGCCGTACTGCGGGTCGTTGGGGTGAACGTGTTGTCAGCCACAATGCAACATTTAAACTGTTAACTGATTTACGTATCTTCTTCTTCAAGAAGCTGGCTCCGCTGATCCCAGGTCGTATTTCAAACCTTCGTGACGCAGACCTACTCAACCGCTTGGTTGCAGATGTAGACGCCATGGATCACGTGTACTTGCGCTTAGTAAGCCCTGTGACGGTGGGTGTGTTCGGGATCATCTTCCTGACTCTGTTCTTGATGTGGTTCGATAGCTCGCTTGGTTTGATCTTGGGTTCTATCCTTCTGATCATGCTGTTGGTTTGGCCAATCTTGTTCTACAAATTGGGCAAGCGTAACGGTGGTGAACTGACACAGAACAAAGCGGATCTTCGTGTGACTACGCTAGATTGGATTGAAGGCTACAGCGAACTGACTCTGTTCGGTGCTGAAGAGCGTTACCGTAATGCCATTCTAGAAACGCAACGCAAGCTGATGGCTAATCAGTTTGTGAATGCTAACCTAACCGGTATGGCTTCAGCAGCACTAATGCTGTTCAACGGTCTGACGCTTGTTCTTATGCTTTGGCTTGCGGCTGACGGTGTGGGTGGTAATGCACCAGACCCGTTCATCGCGCTAATGGCGTTCGCTACTATGGCAAGTTTTGAACTGCTGATGCCTATCGCAGGCGCGTTCCAGCATTTAGGTCAAACTCTGTCTTCAGCTCGTCGCTTGAACGAAGTGATTCTGTCGGAGCCTGAAGTTCAGTTTGCTGAAGAGAAACTCGACATCAACAAGCCGCTTGATATTACGTTCTCAAACGTGACGTTCAACTACCCTGACTCTGAACGCAGTGTTCTGAACGCTGTAGACCTAACGATTCCTGCCACGCACAAGGTTGCGATTGTTGGTCAAACGGGTTCTGGTAAATCGACTCTGATTCAGCTTCTGACTCGTTACTGGGATCCTAAAAAGGGCTATATCTCAATCGCGGGCATTGAACTGACGCAGTGGAATGAATCGCAACTTCGTGAATCAATCAGTGTAGTAAGCCAGCGTGTCGACATTCTAAATGGTACTTTGCGTGACAACTTGTTGATTGCAAGACCAGAAGCTACCGATGATCACTTAGCGAATATCCTAAAAGACGTTGGCCTAGAAAAGCTGCTTGAGAATAACGCACTTGATAGCTGGTTAGGTGACGGTGGTCGTCAACTGTCTGGTGGTGAGAAGCGCCGTATTGGTATCGCACGCGCGATTCTTCATGATGCCCCTATCCTGCTTCTAGATGAGCCGACAGAAGGCTTAGATAAGCAAACAGAACACAGCATCATGACGCTGTTCGAGAAGCACTTTGAAGGCAAGACGGTTATCTTCATTACGCACCGTTTGATTGGTCTGGAAACGATGGATTCTATCGTTCTGATTGAACAAGGCGAGGTTGTTGAGCACGGTTCTCATGAATCGCTGTTAAACGAAGCAGGACGTTATTTCCAACTTCGTCAGGCAATCTAGCTCCTCATAAGTTATAAAGAAAACCATTCAAAGCCCGAGTTTATACTCGGGCTTTTTTGTGTCTGTGATTCTCCTGAACTACACCCTTATCCAATCAAACTTGGTCAGTCACTTACAATAAGTACTGACCTTGATGCCAGTACCCAAAGAGCTGAAAAGCGACAAGCGAACGACCCTGCGATGGTTAAATTTATGGAGCAGTACTTCCCTACTCGTGCAGCCCTTAAAGCTAAGTTCCCTGGTTACCCGAACAACTAATTTGGGTTCATAACTCTAACTAGCACGCACAAAAAAGCCGAATGTGATAATCACATTCGGCTTTTAAATTACGAGTTAGTGCTTAAAGCTTGAAGCGGCTGATTTCGCTCTCTAGCTCGTGAGACAGTTCAGACAGCTGAGCAGCTTGCTCTGCAGCTTGGTGCGCTTCGTCTGCTAGCTCGTTAGATACGTCACGGATTCCCTCAGTGTTACGAGTAATCTCAGACGTTACTGACGCTTGCTCTTCTGCAGCAGAAGCGATCTGTGTTGCCATGTCGCTAATGCGTTCAACAGCAGCGTGGATTTGCGTTAAGCTTGCAGCCGCTGAGTTCGCGTCATCAACACTGGTTTCAGCAAGACTACGGCTATCGTTCATGATGCTAACCGCTTTGCCTGTTGTACCTTGTAGCAACTCAATAGTTTGCTGAATCTCTTGCGTTGAACCGTGTGTACGTTGGCTCAGAACTCGAACTTCATCCGCTACAACCGCGAAACCACGACCTTGTTCACCGGCACGTGCTGCTTCAATAGCGGCGTTAAGTGCAAGTAAGTTCGTTTGTTCTGCAATACCTTGAATATTAGACAAGATAGCGTTGATGCTATTACCGTGCTCTTCAAGTTCTAGGATCACGTTAGTTGCGATTTGAACTTCTTGAGCAAGGTTTTGGATAGAGCTTTGAGTCTGTGTCACTTGACCAGTACCGTGCTCACACGCGCCAACCGCTTCAGATGAGTTCTGTGCAGTGTGGTCTGCGTTACCCGCGATCTCTTGTGTTGCTGCAGCCATTTCGTTAACGGCTGTTGCTACCATGTTGATCTCGTCTTGTTGCATTTGGATACGAGCACTACGTTCTTCAGCTTGAGAAGCCGTCTGACGTGCTTGGTTACCTAGCGCAGCAGATACTTCGCTTAGCTTGATCACCATGGTGTGCATGTTGCCTACAAAACGGTTGAAGTTTTCAGCAAGCTTACCAATCTCGTCATCGCTCTTAGGCTCAAGACGTTGAGTAAGGTCACCCTCACCTGAAGCAATTTCTTCCAGTGCCGCTGAAACACGGTTTAAATCGCGGAATAGGAAGCTCACTAACCAAGACACTAATACGATTACGATTAACGTAATAATGACCGCCGTTGTGATCAACTGAGTAAGTAGTGTTGAGTGGTTCGCTTCTTCTGTTGCTTTGTCCATCTGAACAGCGAAGACCCAGTTAGTGTTAGGCACCTTCGTGAAGTAAAGCAGCTTCTCTGCGCCGCGCTCTTTGATGATCTCGATGCTACCCGTACGCACTGCGTTCTCGATAATTGGCATAGAGATGTCGTTTGAAAGCTGGCTTACCGGCTTCAAACTTAGTGCTGAATCTGGGTGCGCTAGGAATGTGCCGTCAGAGGCATCAATTAGCATTGCGTTCGCATTGTCACCAACATCAAGGCTGATTACATCGTTCACTAGTTGGTCGATAAGTACGTCTGCACCCACTACACCAACAAGTTTGCCGTTATGACGCACAGGTTCTGCAATTGTTACTAGCAATGCTTTAGTGATTGCATCTTGGTAAGCAGTGGTAATGATTTGCTTACCTGCAGCGTTTGCTTCTTGGTACCAAGGACGTTGACGAGGATCGTAACCAGCGCGATTACGTTCAGGATGTGAACGGTACATTCCGCCTTCTGGAGTACCTAAAAAGATATCGTCAAAGCCACCCGCTACACGAGCTTGCTTAAGGAAAGGAACAACATCATCCTCTCGTGAAAAGTCATTAAATGCTGATGCGATATCGGTGCGGATATCAATCCAGTTTTTAATACCTTCAGATGCTGCTTCTGATACGCTTTCAGCTCGCAGGTATACGCCATTACGAGTCTGTTCAAATAATTGGTTTGCTGATAACCAAGTTAACGCTGTTGCCATAACGACAACAGCAGATAGGCTAGCACCTATTAACTTCTGCTTAAGTGTTAGTTTCATGTCAAAGTTTCACGAGTAGTGGGAAATCTCGCGCATACTACCCAATATCAGTATTAAATTCGAGCGATTTTATAATTTAATAACGTAATATAATTTTAAGCAAACCATTGGCTTATCGAATGTCAATTACTTGGCTAATCGCCAAATTTAAGACGTTATTTTGAAGGTAATCCCATCGAAATATACTGTTCTCTAGACTGTAAAATAGATACAAAAAAGGCAGGAGAGTTTCCTCTTCTGCCTTTCTTTTTATTTTATATTCGACTTCAACCAAATGGAAAGTCGATTAACGATCAGTCTATCGCTTCTCGGTGCGCATACCCATTAGCAAGCTAACACACATCAGTAATAGAATGATGGTGAATGGCAATGCCGTCGATATTGCGCCCGCTTGTAGAGCCTGTACTGCTTCAGTACCACCAACCCACAATAGAGCTACTGCAATCGCACCTTCTAGGAACGCCCAGAACACACGTTGAGGTACAGGCGTATCCACTTTACCACCAGCAGTGATGCTGTCGATAACTAGAGAGCCTGAGTCAGACGATGTAATGAAGAATACTAGAACTAAGATAACCGCAATGATTGATAGCAGCGTACCGAACGGTAGAGCATCAAACATTTGGAACATCGCTAGTGATACATCAGTCAAACCATCTTGACCAAGGATACCAACGTTATTCACGATTTGGTCAATCGCCATACCACCAAATACTGACATCCAAATGATAGTAACAGTCGTTGGAACAATCAGAACCGCTGTGATGAACTCACGAACCGTACGACCTTTAGAAACACGCGCGATAAACATACCTACGAATGGTGACCATGAAATCCACCAAGCCCAGTAGAATACAGTCCAACCGTGCATCCACGCTTCATCTTCACGACCATGAGGGTTACTCAAAGGAATGATGTTTTCAACGTATGCCATAAAGGTTGTTGGGATAGAACCTAAACTCACCGCATAGCCGATTAGAGCCACTAAGATAAGCAGTAGGAAAGCAACCAACATGTTGATGTTACTGATAACTTTAACGCCGCCATCAATACCGCGAAGCACTGACACGACCGCTAATAACGTTACTACAGTTATAACAACAACTTGTAACCCTAAGCCAGCCTCGATTCCGAAGACATGTTGAATACCACTTGCTGCTTGTTGTGCACCTAAGCCCAGCGACGTCGCCAAACCAAACAGCGTTGCAAGAACCGCCAGAATATCAACAATGTGACCAGCCCAACCCCACGCTCTATCACCCAAGATTGGGTAGAAAATAGAACGAATAGAAAGAGGCAATCCCTTGTTGTAAGAGAAAAACGCAAGTGACAGTGCTACTACGCCATAAATCGCCCAAGGGTGTAGACCCCAGTGATACATGGTTGCACCTAGCGCTAACTTAGCAGCTTCTGGTGTATTTGGTTCAACACCTAACGGAGTTTCAAACCAACCCGTGAAGTAAGCCGCTGGCTCAGCCACACTCCAGAACATCAAGCCGATACCCATACCTGCGGCAAACAGCATCGATAGCCAAGAGAAGAATGAGTAATCTGCCGTCGCATCAACACCACCAAGGCGGATTTTACCATACGGAGAAACAATTAAGCCTAAGCAGAAAACAACGAAAACATTACCCGACCAGATGAAAAGCCAATCAAACGAATTGATGATCTGGCCTTTAACGCCATCTAGTGCTGCCTTTGCTGAAGCGGTATCTGTAATCAGAATACCGATCAGGAACAGAGCAATAAGTCCTGCACTGATACCAAATACTGGGTTATGAACATCAAAACCCCATTTTTGGACGTTATCTTGACCGACAGTGTAATCCGTACTGTCGATACTGTATTTATCTATACCTTTAGTCATTATCCCTCTCTACGGAATACTAATAGGGTCTATTGACCTCGTATTCCTTACTTACCTGCGACTTAATCACAAACTCGAACATACAATCCAAGTAGTACAAGCTGTTGTCACAATAATTCAAATACTTGGATGTCTGAAGTTTAGCAGGTTAACTTATTGTTTTCAGTAAACCAGAATCGGTTCGATTAATTTTCCAACAAAATTCACGAAATCACTTAAGTATATGACGAAAAAAAGGCCGACCCCGTCGACCTTTATTCAGAAAATACTTTTAGCTCAAAGCATTTTGCTGGTTAACTAATTGATTTTCAGTTCGTAAACCTAACAATAAGCTTAGGCACATAAGCAATAATATGAACGCAAATGGTAGCGCCATTGATACCGTTCCAGCTTGCAGTGCTTGAATGGATTCCGTACCGCCAACCCACAATAGAACGGCTGCAATCGCACCGCCCATCAACGCCCAAAATACACGTTGAGGAACAGGGGCATCCACTTTACCGCCAGAAGTAATGCTGTCGATAACTAATGAGCCTGAATCTGACGAGGTGATGAAGAACACCATAATCAAACCAATCGATACTACAGAAAGCATAGAACTCATTGGCAGCGCATCATAAGTGTGGAATAGAGAAAGCGTAATATCTTGCAAACCATTCACGCCTATCTCACCCACCTTGTTCGCCACTTGATCAATCGCGATACCACCGAAAATAGCCATCCAGATGATGATTACTGTCGTTGGGATGAACAATACAGCGACGATGAATTCACGAATAGTACGACCTTTAGAGATACGAGCGATGAACATACCAACGAATGGTGACCAAGACATCCACCAAGCCCAGTAGAATACCGTCCAGCCTTGCATCCAGGTTTCATCATCACGACCATGAGGATTACTTAGAGGAATAAAGTTTTCAATGTAGCCCATTAGTGCGGTTGGGATTGCTTTAATACCCGCCATACCACCAGCGATCGTCACAAAGATAAGTAAACCCAAAGCAACCAACATATTGATGTTACTCAGAACCTTTACACCACCGTTAATGCCGCGAATGACTGACATTGTTGCTAAGAAAGTAACCACTGCGATAACAACTAGTTGCATTCCAATACCACCATCGGTACCAAACACATGGTTAATACCACTGGTCGCTTGTTGTGCGCCTAGGCCCAATGATGTTGCAAGGCCAAATAGTGTTGCCAATACCGCCACGATATCAACAATATGACCAAACCAACCCCAAGTTCTATCACCTAATAGTGGGTAAAAGATTGAGCGAATTGAAAGCGGTAAGCCTTTATTGAATGTGAAGAAAGCGAGGGCTAGAGCAACAACAGCGTAAATCGACCAACCGTGAAGACCCCAGTTGTAGATGGTTGCACCTAATGCCAACTTAGCTGCTTCAGGAGAATAAGCTTCAACACCGAGCGGTGTTTCATACCAACCTGTGAAGTAAGCGACGGGTTCAGCTACACCCCAGAACATCAGGCCAATACCCATTCCTGCGGCGAATAACATCGACATCCAAGACAGGTTAGAGTGCTCTGCTTTGGCATCATTGCCATCAATACGTATCTTGCCATACGGGGAGACAATGAGGGCAAAACAGAAGATAACGAAGATGTTAGCTGCCCACATGAAGAAACCATCGAAGTTACCGATGACTTTCCATTTGATTCCATCCAGTGCCGCTTTTGCGGTTTCTGGATCTGCGACTAGAAGTGCAACCAAGAAGACAATGATCGCTCCTGCACTGATTCCAAATACTGGGTTATGAACATCAAAACCCCATTTCTGAACGTTATCTTGTCCTACTGTATAATCGGTATTTTCAATACTATACCTATCTTTTACAGGCTCCATGCTTCCTCTCTAATTGGTAGCGCACAGTTTGCAACATTGCATTCTGCACCTAAATTTCGAAAAGAAGAATATCAACCTGTCGCAAAAATACTAAAAAAACCTCCAAAAAGCAGGGCTAAATTACACATTTAGTAATTAAATTACACATTTAGTGTCATTTAGCGTACGATTACTCCACAAGCCCCGAATTGACAGCGTACTTAGCAAGCTCTGCCGTAGAGTGAATATCCAGTTTATGCTTGATGTTTTGTCTGTGGGTTTCAACCGTTCGGTAACTGATATTCAAACCCTTCGCGATCTCTTTACTGCTCTCCCCTTTTGCGACTAATTTCAATACCGCTTCTTCACGCCTGCTCAATGGATTTTTCACAGATTGCGTGGGAGTAATCGGCTGAGTAAACAAATTCTGCGTCACTTTTTCACAAAAATAGGTCGAGCCTTGATTGACCGTTTTGATCGCTTGCACCATTTTTTCAGCCGAAATCTCTTTCAACATATAGCCGACTGCGCCCGATTGCATCACCTTCATGATGTATTCACGGTTGTTATGCATAGTCAGCATCAACACCTTCGCTTCTGGGTCTTCTTCTTTAATCAGATGGGTCGCATCAATGCCGTTCATGATAGGCATACTGATATCCATCAACACCACATCAGGGCGCAGAGACTTAACGACCTCAACCGCTTCTAATCCATTACTGGCCGTACCTATCACGCTAATATCTGGCTCAAGTTCCAATCTCGCCATAAAGCCATCCAGTACCACTTGGTGATCGTCAGCGATCACAACTCGAATAACTTCACTCATTCATTAATCCCTCTAGTGTCAGTAACACTGTAATTTCCGTTCCAAGGCCAATCTCACTCATCAGCTCAAAATCACCACCAATGAATTCCACTCGCTCTCTCATGTTACGCAGACCGATCCCTCGTTTTTCCATCGCTTTATAGGTGTTGAAACCGACACCGTTGTCTTGGATTAGAAGCTGTAACACGTTGCCAATTTGTTGTGCGATAACCGTTACTTTGGTCGCTTGTGCGTGTTTCTCTATATTATTTAGGGACTCTTGCACCACTCGATATAAGGTCGTCGCGGCCTCTGATTTCAATTTTCCGGGCTGAGTACTAAACAAGGTTTCAACCGTAATGCCCGAGTGCGCCTGAAAATCTAATAACAACGAAGACAGCGCCGCTTCTAAGCCTATATCATCCAAAGAACTTGGGCGAAGTTGATGCGAGATGTGCCTCACCTCTTCGATCGCTCGCATCAATGAATGCTGCGACTTATTCAAATGCGCTTTGAGGTCTTCATTTTGTAACTTATTACCAAGTAGTTCTAAGTGGCAACGACTTGATACTAATAATTGATTAATACCGTCATGTAGCTCTCGCGCTAAATGCTTCTTCTCGTCTTCTTGGAACATCACCGTTTTATGGGCGAGCTCTTTTAAATTATTATCCGCGATTCGATGTTCATGCATGTTAATGGCCAACGTCAGCACGATAATAACCGCCACCGTCACGCTAAGAATCACCACAATAGAGAAGAACGTGGTTTCAATATTCTTGTTGATCGCAGCCTGCATCGAAGCCACTTCTTGGTGCACGTCTTCAATATACAAACCCGTGCCAATCATCCAATCCCAACGCTCTAGCCAAGCGGCGTAACTCAGCTTAGAGACCACTTCCCCAGTCGAGGGCTTTTGCCACAAATACTGGTGGAATCCTCCTCCGGTTTGCGCCTCTCTTAGCAGAGCTTCTATCAGAAAGTCGCCATCTTCATCTTGCAATTGAAGCAGATTTTTTCCAATCAATTCCGGCTGTATTGGATGAACCAAATTGGTTCCGTGGCGATCATATGCGAAGAAATAACCATCAGAGCCATATCTAAGTTTAGACAATATGGTTCGAACTTCTTTTTTGGCTTGGGCTTCTTGGATATTTGGATCGTTATAGATGTGTTCAATGGCGTCGAATGCGAGGTCGACCGTGTCTTTGAGGGCGTTTTCACGCGACTTGATTAAGCTGTCTCTGAAGATCTCAACCTCTTTCGCACCCAACGTCTTGGTTTGGTGTAACGAGATCCAACTTATGCTCGCCGTGACCAGTAGCAACGGGAGTAGCGTCAGCAAAATCAGCTTAGCTTTTAGAGGCATTCCTTTCCCTCACAAAAAACGGCTTACTGAACATCAATAAGCCGTTTTACTTTAGCAATTTATAGATAGCCGTTGAAACATATCATTCACATTCTTGGCTTCACTCACATTCCATAGAAAGAAGGGAAAGCGAGAAGTGATCCAAGTACGAGGATTTGAATCAGAATGAACGGCATCACGCCTCGGTAGATGTCTTTTGTGGTGACGCCTTTCGGTGCAACCCCTTTCAAATAGAACAAACTAAAACCAAATGGCGGCGTTAAGAAGGAGGTTTGTAGGTTCATCGCGATAAGGATAGCGAACCAAGTCATGTTGATGCCCATCAGTTCAGCAACAGGCGCAATGATCGGCACGATGATGAAACAGATTTCTACGAAGTCGATGAAAAAACCCAGAATCAAAATCACCAACATGGTAATGATCAAGAAGCCCCATTTTTCACCCGGCAACTGCAGCATCCACTCTTCAACCAGATAATCACCGCCAGTATAAGTGAACGCCATCGAGAATGCCGTCGCACCAAGCAAGATAGCAAAGACCATTGCCGTGACTTTCACTGTTTCTTTGGACGCTTCATACACCATCGACCAACTGAATTGACCGTACAGCAAAGCAAGTACCAAGGCACCCGCGCCACCTAATGCAGCTGACTCTGTCGGCGTGGCAACACCCGCGAAGATAGAGCCCAATACGACAATGATCAGCGCAAGTGGCGGTACGATAGCTTTCAGTGCATTGATGACTTCTTGTTTACGACTAATTGAGTCATCACGTTCAATCGGTTGAGCCGCTTCTGGGTTAAGTTTTGCGTATATCAAGATATAAACGATATACGCGCCCACCAACATTACGCCCGGCCAAATCGCCGCTTGGAACAAGTCCCCTACTGGCACACCGAGTACATCACCTAATAAGATCAGTACGATAGAAGGCGGAATGATTTGCCCTAACGTGCCAGACGCACAAATGGTACCGCAGGCTAAGCCTTTGTCGTAGTTGTACTTGAGCATAACTGGCAACGAGATAAGACCCATAGCAACCACAGAAGCACCTACTACGCCCGTTGAAGCAGCAAGCAGTGAACCCACAAGTACCGTCGAGATCGCAATACCACCACGAACACCACCAAACAGTCGTCCCATTGACTCAAGCAACTGCTCAGCAAGCTTGGTCTTTTGCAGAACAAGCCCCATGAAAACGAACAATGGAACGGCCATCAGCACCGTATTTTCCATGATCGATTGAATTCGATATGGCATGAAGGCGAACATTTCGATGCCTTCAGCCCAAACACCAAAGATTAACGCGATACCACCAAAGGTGAACGCGACCGGGAAGCCAAGTAAAAGTGCAAACAAGGCTACGAAAAACATTACTATTCCAATCATGTTCAGCCTCTACTTATTCTTTGTGTGAGTATTTTTTGTGTGAGTATTGTTTGCATGCGTGTTATTTGCATGGATAAGGTGCGGATTAAAAATCTTGTTCAGCGAATGCAGAATCAAACCAACGCCACTGACTGCCATCAAGAAAAACGACAGTGGGATCATCGCTTTAATGATCCAACGATACGGCAAACCACCGGGATCGCCCGACGTTTCACCCAGGTTATAACTCTCTTTGGCAACATCGATACCAAACCAAGCCACCAGCAAACAGAAAGGAAGCAGGAAGACAACGGTACCTATTAGGTCAATAATCGCTTGTGCCTTGAAGCTGAGTTGTTCGTAAAAAACATCCACTCGCACGTGGCCACCCGCTTTGATGGCGTAAGGAACACCTAGCAAGAATACGGCTGAGAAAAGGTGCCATTCCATCTCTTGGAAGGCGATAGACACGTCGTTAAAGGCGTATCGCATCACAACGTCATACACAACGTTCGCAACAAGAAGGATAAACAACATACTGGAAAGCCATCCCAGTGCATCACCGATACGATTAAATAGGCGTTCAATATAAATTAGACTTCGCATTCCCGACTCCATGGAATTTGAAAAGACATCGCGTATTAGAGTTAGGGCAACTAAAACAAGTAGCGCTAACAAGATGCACGACGTAGAAAGGGTTCTTGGGATCTTATTACAGGATTTATCCTGCTTAATTATTATGTTTAAAATGAACCCGCCGCTTAGTCACTCTTAGTTACCTAACAAGAACAGCTTTGGGTTCATTTAGCTTCAGTTCAACAACTGTCGATTATTTCGCTTGGCTATTTAGATAAGCTCTGTGTGAAATATCCGTCCATGAGCGCACTTGCTCTAGGTAGCTGGCTTGTGAAGCTTGGATCTCTTTCGCCAACTCATCTTTCTCAGCATGTGCAGCAAGTAGGCGATCGTTCGCTTCTTTCAGTGCCGACATTACTTCTGGCGGGAAATCTTTAACTTGTACATCTGGGTATTCTGTTTTCATTGAAACCCAGTTCTTGCCACTTTCGTGCGTTGCTTGTGTGTACATGTCGTAAGCAGCAGTACGCATTGCAACACGCAAGATTTCTTGCAGGTCTTCAGGCAGCTTGTTCCATGTACGCTTGTTTACTAGGAATTGAAGCTCTGAACCCGGCTCATGCCAACCTGTGTAGTAGTAAGGCGCGATTTTGTGGAAACCCATACGCAGATCAAGTGATGGACCCACCCACTCTAGTGCCTCGATTGTGCGACGCTCTAAAGACGTGTAAAGCTCACCAGGGGCAATATTAGTCGGCTTAGCACCTAGCTCCGCAAGGATCTCACCGGCAAAGCCTGGGATTCGCATTTTCAGACCTTGTAGATCTTCAACGCTGTTGATCTCTTTTTGAAACCAACCACCCATCTGAATATCCGTGTTACCACCTGGGAACGACATTAGGTTGTGTGGAGAGTAAACCTGCTCCATCAACTCCATACCGCCACCGTGATAGAACCACGCGTATTGTTCTGCTGGCGTCATACCGAAAGGCATAGAAGTGAAGTAAAGAGTGTTTGGAACTTTACCTTTCCAGTAGTAAGAGCCTGAGTGACCCATGTCGTATTGACCAGACTTAACCATGTCAAAAACGCCAAGCGGTGCTTTGTGTTTGTTCGCTGAATCGATTCTGATTTGCAGTCGACCATTTGACATCTTCTCAGCCATCGCAGCCATGTTTTTGGTTGCATCACCGAAAACAGGGAAGTTTGGTCCCCATGTTTCAGCAAGCTTCAAGCGATAAACCTTATCAGCAGCTGTGGCGCCAGTTGCGACCAAAGCTAAACAAGCCGCTGCAGTAACCGCAACGTTTTTAAAAACTCGTGTGAGGGAGTTAGAAATGAGACTCATGTTCACGTCCTTTTGTTGGATTAACACTCTTTCTGTGAGTATTTTTTATGGTTCAACATAAGAGTGCACCTTGATGAGGCAACTAGATATCAGGGAGAGCACGCACGACCGGCGCACACAAACTGCGCATTAGACCAAAGGATTACGTAGAACTACGTAGGAGATAATTGAGTCACGTCGGTTTTAAAGGACTTACTCTATTCATCAGGGGAATGCTTATTGATAAGTACCTAAGTATTAATAATTAAATACCGTTAACAATTGATTGCCATTTCGTGATGAGGCTCTATTCACACCACAGATCAAATACGCACCTAAATGCATTAAACCCATGAGAATCAAGATTTCACAGAATCAGGCGCCCTACTTTGGTGCTTACTGATTCGAAACATGGGACACACGACAGATAGATGAATAACGGAAGAGATCCGCCGATTGGAAATAAGGCTTCTGGGGCTAGGTTTGAATATGAATATGGGTTTAGGGGTTTGGGGTTTTGGTTTTGGTTTTGGTTTTGGTTTTGGTTTTGGTTTTGGTTTTGGTTTTGAGATTAACATGATCCGTCAGATACAAAAAAGCCTCGAAAATCGAGGCTTAAAAACTTAACGAAGCGAATGTAATCACACAGGATTAGATAGCTTTGTAGATAACCTTGTTACCTGCAAGTTGCTCTTTCGCTACTAGGTTTTCTTCAAGAAGTTTTTTCAATGCGCCTGTTGCCCATGAAGCTGCTTTCGCGTCTTCTTGACCAGCTGCTAGGCCGATACCTTTAGGGTTAATGCCTTCAGCATTGCTAACAACGATGTCTAGAACTTGTTGTTGCTTAGGAGTCAGTGCTACTGCAACTTCTTTAGTTGCTGCTACTGCTTTCTCTACCGCTGGTTTTGCTGCTACAGTTTTTTCTGCTACAACTTTCTCTGCGACAGGCTTCGCTTTTTTCGGCGTTGCCACTGCTTTAACTACAGCCGCTTTAGTGCGTTTCTGCAGTTTAGCCTGCACCTTACGCTTATGAGCAAGTCTCATTGAATATTTCTCCAGTTCACTGCTCTTTTCGCAGTGGTGAAAATTTGAAGCGCGATTTATACCAAAAAACAGGAGCTATTTGTAGAGTGAAGCGCCGAAAGTCGACGAAAAATACCGATATTGTCTACTAGCGTCTATTATTTAATCATCGACTTATCAATTCAGGGTCATATACACTGGTTATCCATCCAGACAAAAATATGAAAACTTGGTGTTGCCTATGGACACTCGTCACCTTACAAATTTCTCTTTGCCTTCGTTCACACGTTCGTACCGTATTCTGGCCGTTGTTTTAGGCTTCGTTTGCTTGATCGTTGCTCTGTACAGTGACAATCCAAAGTTACTGATCGTGGGTGCATTTTGCATTATTGCCCTACTCGGAACTGGCTATTATTTAATGTTGCGCAGCAGAGTGATGTTCACTCTCACACCAACTCATTTTCAGCAGCATTTTTATAAAGGTGGGTGGGTTTTAAAGTGGAGCAATATTGAAAAGATTGGCCTGTGTACTTACGAACAAGATGGGTGGCATCAACCTCTTCCTTGGGTTGGTATCAAGGTTAAAGATTACTCGCCCTACCTCGATTCAATTTGCCCTAAAATCACTTGCGAGTTATTGCTGAGCCAGCGAGCACTTTTGTATCTGGGCGCTAAGCAAGCGGGTAAAGAGTCAAACTTTGAAGATATGGTTCTCGACTCATCGCATTACCATGCTCGCTGCACTGAGAGCGGTTGTGTGGAACTGAACAGATATAAAGAGTCACAAAATACTGACGAGGTTATCTTCAACGATAGCCAAACACAGACTAGCCCAAGTTCATCCCATGAATCGAAATCCCATAAATCGAATGCGCAAAACGCAGTGATTAAAGACTATTCAGGATTGCAGGCGATGCTTGCGAACAGGATGAAATATCAGAGGGGTTTCCACGGTTACGATATTTTCATATCAACTCAAGATTTGAATATGAGTGGAGAAGAGTTTATTGGACTTGCTCGACGCTACTTGGCGGCTGCCGAGCGTCTTTCTGATTAAAATTAAACAGGTTTAAAAATAAACTCGCACGCAATAAAAAAGCTTAGCTTTCATAGGAAAAGCTAAGCTTCATTTTCAATCGTTCTTCTATTAAATCAAAGGCCTAGTACAGAGGCATTTCATCTGCTACGAACGGGTTTGATGCGCGTTCGCGGCCAAATGTCGATTCAGGGCCATGACCCGGAACGAATGTTACGTCGCTGCCTAGTGGCCAAAGCTTAGTCTTGATTGAAGCAATCAGCGTGTTGAAATCGCCTTGTGGGAAATCCGTACGACCAATAGCACCGTTAAATAAAACATCACCAACAAACGCCATGCGCGCTTGCTCGCTGAACAGTACAACGTGACCAGGTGTGTGGCCCGGAGTATGAATAACATCAATCACTTGGTTACCAAAAGTCACTTTGTCGCCCTCTTCCAACCATGTGTTTGGTTCAAAAGCTTTGCACAGTGGGAAACCAAACATCTGGCTTTGATTCTCTAAACCTTGAAGCCAAAAGTTGTCTGCCTTATGTGGGCCAACAATGTTCACGTTCAAGATCTCAGCAAGCGGTACAGTGCCGCCCACATGGTCTAAGTGACCGTGCGTCAGTACCAAGTTCACCACTTTAACACCTAGCTCTTCAATGATCGCAGCCAGCTGTTGAACGTCACCGCCCGGATCGACAACGATGCCTTCCATTGTCTCATCACACCACACAATTGAGCAGTTTTGAGAGAAAGAGGTAACAGGGACAACTTGATACTTGAGAGACATATACAAACCTTAAAGGGCAAACTGAAATTTGGGCAAACTATGACATTGGATGTCTACTTTGACAAGTCCCTACCGTTTCGCTCGCAATCTAAGCCTAGCGCTACCAGCTGCGAACTGGGCCAGTATCGATATGGATAAAGTTGCTACGTGCATAATAACCTACACCACCCGCATTCAGGCTTTTGGCTACGTCTCTTAATTCTTTTAGGTTGACGCCATCAATACGGAAATCAATCGCTTTACCCAACATGTGGTAGCTCTTCTTGGCTACGCCACTCGACTTAGAGCGCAATGCTTCATTGGTCGCAGGAGAACGGTAACCAGAGATGATTTGAACTTCTTTTTGAATACCTAAGACATTTTGAATCTGAGTGATCTGATCAAACAGGTTCTTATCCATTGGATGAATTTCATTACGGCGGAAATCGCGACATAGCTTGCTGAGGCGTGCCATCTCGTCACCAACATAGTTAGTGCCATCGAAATAACAGGTCTCTAATCGTTCACCAGTGTGAAGATTGTTCATGCTAATCGTTCTTGGTTGATCAGGGTATGAAGCAAAAGCGATAGAAGGAGTAATTGAGGCGACAACAGCGGTACCACCAGCGTAAGTCAGAAACTGACGGCGTGAAAATAAACTTTGAGACATACAGCAAAAAAACCAATTAGATCGAACGAAAAATGCACGATACATAATGGTAATTGCTGCGTCAACGTACAAAAACCGCCCAAAAGGTTAGTATTTGTAACCTTTGCACGGTTAGTTATTGATCCACATTATAATTTTATCAATAGAAGCTTAGTTGTCATTTTTTGGTCAAGATCACCCTTATTGGCTTCATTGATAATTAACCACCCTCTTTATCATATTGATAGATGTCACCACGATATTGTATGCCCCCTTCTTCAAACAATACGGTTTGATAAATGATATGCACGGGGATTCGCTTCTTGAGTCGCACCTTAGTATTCGGAGCAAGGTCATCACTTTGGTTCGGTATTTTCCTTACCTGGGTAGCAAACAACAACTCAGCCAATTCCTCTGCATGTTCAACACGTATGCAGCCGGAACTATAAGCACGGAAGTCGTCATTAAACAAACCTTTGCTTGGCGTATCGTGCAGATAGATCGCTCGCTTGTTAGGCGTATTGAACTTGTACAAACCTAATGCATTACGCGAGCCCGCTTGCTGACGCATGCGATATGGGAAAGAATTGAAATTAATGGTCTGCCAATCGATCTCTGTGGTGTCGACCGTCTCCATAGTGCGCCAACCATCAATCACTTGGAAGTTGTGTGTATCTAGATAGCTTTCGTCCGCTTTCACCTTAGGCAAGATGTCTTTGACCATG
This sequence comes from Vibrio sp. 10N.222.47.A9, assembly GCF_963872585.1. Taxonomy (NCBI): domain Bacteria; kingdom Pseudomonadati; phylum Pseudomonadota; class Gammaproteobacteria; order Vibrionales; family Vibrionaceae; genus Vibrio; species Vibrio sp. 10N.222.47.A9. The sequence goes on from NZ_CAWNBB010000034.1 coordinate 79,838, forward strand.
ATTTTCCATGGCACATTCCAAGTCGGGTTTAGGATGACCGAATCGAGATTTATCTCTAAAAGTGGTGTTTTTCGCGACTTTCTGCCCACCACGACTTTGGACTCAAAGACCTCTTCGCCATCTTCCCAATACTTCATATCAAAACTAGGCACGTTGACCACGATGAGAGAGTCTCTGTCTCTTGGCCACAAACGAACACGTTCGGCATTCAGAGCCAATGAAGTCAATCGATCATCAAAGCTCATGTTGATCCATTTGATCGTATCTGGCCCGACGACCCCATCGTCTGTAAGGCCGTGCATTCGCTGAAAAGATTTAATCGCCGTTTGCAGATCTCGATCGAACTCGGGAAAATCGACCGCGATCATCGAGGTATCAACACCAACCAAGGCAATGTGCTCAACAAGAACCGTTTTGTCTGAAAGCTCGTCACCCAAGCGCTTCAAACCTTTCTGTCTATATCGTTCAATATTGAGTTCAGAGGCGGTTTCTAACACCGAATAGGTCGCTTTGAATTGGTCAAAATCCCCAACAGGCGGCGCGTAAGACAACACCATCTCCAATAAGTAATCATTGGCAACGCTGCTTTTTAATCTCATCAGAATATGCGGAGAAGGCGCAGGTAATTTGGAATGCAGCTTGCCCGAGAAGTACCACTCTTTACCGGCAAGCGGCGCATTTTCAACGTAGCTCAGGTAGTAGATAAAAGTATCGGTGAGTAATATGTCCAACTCTTGCCATTGAGCATGGGATTGATAGTGACGAATTTGCTTGAGTTGTCGATCGAAGAGTGGTGCCATTTGAGCTTGTTCGAGAAGCGACAATTGAAATTCAAACGCCTTAACAAGTTCAGGTGAGTCCCAAAGAATAGGCAGAGATGAGTCTTGATAAATACTCTGGGTAAGCTCTGGATAAATCAGCATAAAAGAGAGCTCTGAATCAGCCGGAATAAATCGGCTCTCGTCAGAACTCGTATAGCTCCATGCGTGCACAGAAACTAGAACTAATAATCCACAGAAGTATTTTGCGAACATGCTTAACTCCATCACCAACCATCTCATAAGTATGGCAAAGAAATGGGAGTAAGCATGTTATTTTTAAGAGGCTTTATAAATCAGATTGAACTCCAATGGTTATCCCACTGGACCGATGATTGCTGAGTTGATTTCTCATAAGGCTTGCTCTGGCTTACCACACTTCCCGCCCCAGAGCTTAATCGAAACTCACCATCAAGCAGCACAGCACCAGAAGCGTCAGATAATGCAGACAGTTCTACTAATTCTTTGGTTTCTTTAGACCAAATACCGTAGCAGTTGCCTCTTGGCGAAGTCGCAATAATCCAATCATCTGACGCCGCAATACTGGCGATATAGTGATTGAACCTTGCCCATTGCTCTGGCTCTGCGTTAAGTGATTCAAACTGGCCTCCTTTAGTATGCATCGCCAATAGCGAAGGATACTCATCTGGTTCGCCACGATATTGCTGGCCACAAAGCACGGTTTCAGCACCATCATGGGCTAAGTGTCGAATGCTCAGCTTCTTATCCAACAATTCAACCTGATCAAGTAACACACCTTCAGGAGAAACATAACTCAAGCTCGGCTGCATCGAATCGAGGTTTTTCGGTGTTCTACCATCAGTATGAACGCCACCAACGCCGATCGCGAGATTACCATCCGGCATGATGATCACTTCATGAGGCCCAATACCAAAACCGCTGAACTCTTCGACCTTACGATAGCCTTGCGCGACATCGTAAACGCCAATCACACCTTGGCTGCTGTCCGTTTTCCCTTCAGTGGCATACAGTAACTTGCCATCTAATGAGTAAACGCCATGACCATAGAAGTGACGGTTGTTACCTTTCACGACCATTTTGATCTGCTGACCGTTTTTATAGTCAAACACCATAAAATAGTCACCAGGACGACGAGCAAAAACCACCGCATGTGATGAGGTTGGGCAAATCGCGACGCCATGACCACGATCTGGGATCGGCAGTTGACTCAATGGCATCCCATATTCGTCAGCCACAACCGCTGAATATTGACCTCGCCCATTCAGCGCACAACCGATTAATTGAGGCTCACTAGATGAGCTCACAGCACCAGAGCGACTAGCGCAGCCAAACGGAAGCAATGGAACAGCTGCACAACCCAGTGCAGCCTTGAGTAGCGTTCTTCGCGTAGTATTAGTCACCATCGGTAGCATTAAATCCTATTACCACGCCAAGCTCTATCGCCACTTCTTCATGAATGAGGTACTTCAAACGTTCTAGTTTGTTGTATTGAGTCAGCACATCTCTATAGCCCTCTTTGCTCTGCAATAACTCAAACAAGCTTGAGTCTGTAGGCCAAGTATCTAGCGTCAATGTGAACTGGTCAGCAACGCGATCAGCTAGGTCGTTTAAGCCCTTCTCTCTCAACAAGCCGTCTAGGCCATTGCCATCGGCAAGGTACAAATTCTGAAGTGCTGCTACATTCGCTTTTAGTTGAGTCATCGAGGTTTGTGCACGCCATGATTCTGAGAAGTAAGGACGCGGATGACCAATTTTCGCCATCGGGCGACTCAGCTTTTTCATGCTGTAATCAAGTTGGTTGGTCAATAAAGCGATGTATTCAGACTCCCAGCGAGTCTCGTCTAGCGCTAACCAAGGGTTAACCTGCCATGCCTGTGCAATCGAAGATGACTTAATCGCCAAGTTTTCAGTAATCGCTTGTGATGATTGGCAACCTAGCGCTTTGTCTTGAAGCAGTGGCGATTGCTCGTCATAAAGCGACCATTCCAACGCCCCTAGCCCTTGCACTGTCACACTCTGCTGAGCAATTTCGTCTTGAGTCCAAGCTTTGTTTTGCTGAGTTAACTGACGCATCTTAAGACCCGTCGTGTTCTTTTTGTCTGGCCAGAATTGAACATTCCAGCTCTCTTCAAGCGCTGCTGTTGGGCCTCTTTCTTGGCCTTGTAGTGCCATCCAGCTGTTCATGGTGAGCTGCCACTGACTTTTCAAAGCACCTAACTCAACATCATTAGTTTGGCAGTAACCCTGCATCAAGACTTCTAGCTCGTTGGCTTGCTTGGCGAATAGGACTGCAGAATCAAACTCTTGTTGATAGACACTGCGACTGATGTGGTCGGTCGTGTCTGCTTGATAAGACACACCGTTAACCTCAGATGAAGCGGCTTGCTCACCCGATGATTGGCAGCCTGCCATGATTAATACCGACAAAGGCATTAACAAAAATTTATGTGTCATGCTGTTACCTTACTTCCTAATTTTTCTTTTAATTATATGAGTTCATTAAATACGAAACGACCGCTGGCCTCGTATTCCTACAAGTTCAGCGGTGCTAAGTGGTTTGATAGCGGCTTTCTTAAGTCATTAGCCGTTAACTAAACTGAATTCAACTAAGCCTATAACGAGTTTAAGAACGCCAATAACGCTTCACGCTCGCTGCTACTAAGAGCTAAAACGTTTTCTTTCGCCATTTCTGCTTCACCGCCATGCCAAAGCACAGCTTCCATAACATTTCTCGCACGACCATCATGAAGTAAGAACGTGTGACCATTCACTTCTTTGGTATAGCCTAATCCCCATAAAGGTGTTGTGCGCCATTCTTGGCCATTCGCAAGATACTCAGGACGGTTATCCGCTAAGCCTTCACCCATATCGTGCAGCAACATATCGGTATATGGGCTAATTAACTGCTTAGACAGTGCCGGTAAGCCTTCACGCTCTGCCGTGCGGAATTCAGCTTGGTGACAACTTTGACAACCCGCGTCTTTAAACAGCTTTTTACCCTGAACAACGACTGGATTGTCGACATCACGACGAATAGGTACCGCTAGATGCTGCGAATAGAACTCAACAAAATCTAAGATGTTGTCGCTGACTTCTGGTTTGCCACCATTTGGAAAATCATCACAAGTTGATTGCGCTGATGTGCAGTTTTCATTCGGGAATAAGCGACTCGTTAAGCCTAAATCACCATTAAACGCCGCCGCATTTTGCTGCATTAGGTTTGGCTGTCCAGCTTTCCAACCAAAACGACCTAGAGCCATTTCGTTGGTTTGAACATCGAGAACATAGTTAGCTTTACCTGAAATACCTTGTTTGTCGGCCAATTGCTGATCAGCAAATCCAAGAATCGTTTCTTTTGAAATGCTCTCCAGCAGACCAAGGCCAATCATTGGCGGCGCAACGCGCGCAGAAAACTCTGTTTTAGAGTGCATCTCGCCAAAAGCAAGATCAGTAATCTTTAGGGTTGGTTTACGCAGAGTCACGACAGTGCCGTCTTTGAACTCAACTGGAACATCTGTGTAGCTGATGTTCACTTTACCCTCTGGTTTCACACCTTGAAGCGCGAAATCTTGTAACTGGCCGCCGTAAGTCGGTTCTGGAATACCACCATCACGAATGAAAGCTTGCCTCTGCTCTGGCGTTTCGGCTGGGATACTTAAGCGAACCAACATTGAAACCGCGTTCTCATCGTCTTTTTCAGGCGCATGACCACGACCATCTTTAATATGGCAGTTTTGACAACCGTTGGTGTTGAATAGTGGGCCTAACCCATCACGCGCATCGGTTGATGAGGGTGCAGGTACCCAAGGATTTCTAAAGAAGCTGTTACCAACACTGAAATCCAAGCGTTTGCTCATTGGTAAGTTGGCTGCAGGAAGAGAAAAAGCATTCGCTCCCTCTTTCTTCACAGTCGTTTTACCACCAGAGTAAGTTTCATGGGCATGTAATGGCGATAAGAAAAACAGTGCGGTTAATAGTGAGGCTGATAGATACGACTTCATACATTGCCTTGCGGTGTTTTTGATTTTAGTTTTTATGTGGGAGTAACTTTTTTGAATAACAAACAATTAAGGGCTCAATGAGAGCCCTTAATTGTTTTCGTCTCGGGTTCTTAGAACTCGTGATCAGCCGTGTCTGGGTTAAGGCTATCAATACCAATAACACCAGCGGCACGCTCAATCGCAGCGGTTTGAGACACTAGAGCAACAATTGTTTTGTTTACTAGTGCATTACCTGCAGCGTTGTCAGCAGCAATTAGCTGATCGAAGTGCTGGTTATTTTTCTCTGCAGAAACAACAAGCTGACCAACTTGTGCACGTGCTAGATCAAACTGCTTTTGAATCTCTTTCGCAGCTTGCTCGTCTTTTTGTTCAACTAGGTCAAACAGGCTAGGGCCTGAAAGTAGAGAACCATCTTCACGCTTGTACAAGCCAGTGTAAACGTTGTAGATGCCTTGCTCGTTGTAGTAGTGAGAGTTGTGCGTGTTATCAGAGAAACAATCGTGCTCGTCTTCAGTAGAGTTTGCTTCTAGTGCAACCTTCATACGCTCACCCGCTAGTTCACCTAGAGACAGTGAACCCATGCCAAATAGCATTTTACGTAAGCCGTTGTCGCTAGATTCAGAAAGAAGCTCTTGACGGTAGTTTCCTTTCTCGCCTTCAGCCCACTGTTTTTCCATCCATTCTAGATCTTGGATAAGCAATTCAGCTGATGCTTTTAGGTATGCGCCACGACGGTCACAGTTACCATTAGTACACTCAGCGCCAACAACGAAGTCAGTGTAAGCACGCTCACCTGCACCGCTGTTTGTGCCGTTTAAATCTTGACCCCAAAGTAGGAATTCAATCGCGTGGTAGCCAGACGCTACGTTTGCTTCAGAGCCACCGATCTCGTTGAGATCTGCAATTAGTTCTGGAGTAATGTTGGTTGCGTCTACCGTTGTCTGACCAATTTGGAAAGTTTTATTAGCAACGATGTTTGCGCTAGCGCCTTCGTTACCAAGCTCATATTGGTAATCAGTCGAAACGTAATCGATTAGGCCTTCATCAAGTGGCCATGCGTTCAATTGGCCTTCCCAATCGTCAACAACAACGTTACCAAAGCGGAATACTTCTGACTGTTGGTAAGGTACGCGAGACTCAAGCCAAGCTTGTTTTACTTGTTCGAAATTGCCAGCAGAAGGAGAAGCTAAGAAGGTATCAATAGAAGAGTTCAACGCTTTTGCTGTAATTACTGAATCTGCAAACACGGCATGAGCAATATCTGCGTAATGTTCTACAACTTGATCTTGAGTTACTGCTGCGAAAGAAGAAGCAGAGGCAAAAAGGAGTGACGAAGTTACGGCTTTTGTCACTAAAGATTTAATAGTCATGAAGCATCCTTGTTGAGCTTTAAATTATTATTCGTAGTAATAGTGCAAACCATTATCATTTGCACTACGGATTGGAATAATACAAACTTACAATTTTATTGCAAGATAAATACAAAAAAACCTCACATATGTGAGGTCTTTAAACATTTTTATGTTAAGCGCAACAAAGAGGCTAATCAGATATCCAGATTATGCTTACCGTGTGAGACTTTTGCTTTCAGGTAGCTTTCATTACCCGACTTAACATGAGCAGAGGTGTTCACCACTTCTTCAATCTCAATACCAAAAGATTTCAGCTCATTGATTTTCTTTGGGTTGTTAGTGACTAGGCGAATTTTTGTGGTTCCTAAAGCACGAAGCATTTCTGCCGCTTCAGTAAAATCACGCAAATCGTCACCGAAACCTAGATGGTTATTGGCTTCGTAAGTGTTCATACCTTCACTTTGCAGGCGGTATGCATCGATTTTATTGTATAAACCAATACCACGACCTTCTTGGCGTAAGTAAAGAATCACTCCACCCGTCTCACCCATAATTCTAATGGTTTCGTCTAGCTGCTCGCCACAGTCACAGCGAGAGGAATGGAAAACATCACCAGTCAGGCACTCAGAGTGCATACGAACAAGAGGTATGTCTTGTGTCTTGTCTGCTGATTTAAATATCACAGCAACATGCTCTTTATCTGTTTTCAATCCATGAAAAGAAAGAAGTTCAGCATCAATACTGCTTGTTACCCCTACTTTGAAATCTATTCTGGCACGCACTTCCGCCATAGCTATACTCACTTGAAAATTCGATGTATTTAACAACACTACATTATATGTCTAGGCAATATTTTGTAGCTAACTATCTAATGATAGACACTATGAGGCTGTTAACAATTTTTTTCAAGGTCGACCATGCACTAATTGTTATATTATAACAATAATTTTTCAGGTAACAAAAAACCCCACATTGGAATGACCAACATGGGGTTATAAATTAATCAGTTGCGGCTAAGGCTACGATTTTTTACAGAACGATCAACTTACTTGAGTTTGCTTCCAGATGACAAGCTGAACCCAAGCGTTCTCTAATTCGTTTAACTCTTCTTGAGTAAGCGTAGAAATGCTCGACTTTGCACTGTATTTTTCTGCCCATTTGTCAGATCGGACACGAGTATGGAACTCTTTCTTTAAATTTGAGATTACGTTATCCACAGATACATCCTTATATAACAGTGCTTAGCCTTTATAATCCTTTAATGTTACAAAATACAGGTCAATTGGTAAACAGTAATACATAATTTTTATGAGCTCTTTCTAACACTTTTTACTGATAGATATATAAATAAGAGAAATAATACGCTCGGAAGTAGCCAAAGTAATAAGTTTGAAACACTCATTGCTGGTTTATAGAGCACAAACTCACCGAACCTTTCCGTCATATATTGAGTAATTTCATTATTACTCTTCCCTGCTTTCACCATATTGAATACAACGAGGCGTAAGTCTTTTGCAATTGGAGAGTTCGACTCAATCAGGTTTTGATTCTGGCATTGCGGGCAACGTAGGGTTTTTGCCAATGTAATAGCGCGCTGCTGTTGTTCTGGGTTTTCAAACTCAAACAGTTCAACTTGAATACTCGTGTCCTTATTACTGGCTGTAAACAGATCTTCTGCCAAAATCGGAAAACTAATAACCATAAGCGTAGACAGCACAACGAGTGCTTGTATTAAAGGCTTCATCATCCATTCGCACCATCAAAATACATCGCAAGTTCTTCTTGCCACACTGATTCGTTGATCACGCCCAGTAACTTCTTAATGATTTGGCCGTCAGCGTCGACCAGATACGTTTCAGGAGTACCGATTACGCCGAGTTCTAACGCTAGCTTACCTTGAGGATCACTGATCACCGTTGAGTACGGATTGCCATCGCTCGATAACACATTGATCGCTGCCCCGGAGTTATCTCGATAATTGAGCCCAACAATTGGAATACCTTTATCATGAAGTTTGAGCAAAAAAGCGTGCTCAGTTTTACATATACCGCACCACGAAGCCCATACATTAACCAGTTGATAAGGATGCTGAGTGACATCAGCCAACGTAATTTCCTGTTTACTACTGATGCCTTCACTATTCGCTAACGCAGTAGATATGAATTCTGGGAATGCCCTTTTTTGCTCTGACACAATCGTCGATTGCTGCTTATTATTGAGCGCAAAGGCAAAACCCAACACCACCATTAATGCCAAGATAATTAACGTGATGAGCTTGTTACGAACGCTGGTATGCATACTGTGACGCCTTAACGGTTTTCTTTTTACGATGAGTCAATGAGAGTAAAGCGCCAAGAATGGAGAACAACCCACCAAACCAGATCCAGCGTGCATACGCCTTGTATTGCACTCGAAATGCATAAGCGGTGGAATCGACTTTCTCGCCCATGGTGATATAAACATCGCCATGCCAGAACCACTTCATTGCAGGCTCACTCATGTTCATGACTCGAACTTGGTAGTGTCTTCTTTCTGGCGCGATGGTAAAGCTTTTATCGTCGGCATCTAAGTTTAGTATCGCCTTCTCTGCGGTAAAATTTGAGGCGACATAAAGCTCAGTATCACGATGAGAAAGCGTCCAATCCATGAACTCTACTTGTGCGCCCGGGCTTAGTTTATAGCTGCGCTCAAATGAGTGATAGCTATTCATTGCAGCACCTACAGCGAGTACTGCAACCCCGACATGAGCAAAGGTCATCACCCAGACTTTGCGTTGGAACTTAGAACTTCGGGTAACCACTAAGCCGTAAATATGCGTCAGTAACACCCAGAATGCGAGGCCCCAAGTCAGCAGTGCCATCACTTGTAGTTGTACCTGTTCTACTTGCCAAGAATAACAAGCATAACCAAGTACCGATGACGCCACAGCTAGCGATGAAATAACACCTTTAGTCGCTTGAGGTTTAATACTCAGTAAAGGGGCTAAGCCGACGACGGCCAACGCAAGCAAAGCCAAAGGAGCAATCAACAGATTAAAGTAAGGCGCACCTACAGATATGTTCCCCAACCCAAGCAGTTCAAAGACCATTGGATAAAACGTACCAAACACCACAACAGCGGTCGCCAGTACAAAAATGAGTACCGCAACTAAGCTCAAAAAGCTTTTGCTGGCGAAGCTGGTAATCGGATTAGATTCAAAAGATTCTCCTCTGATGATAAGCAGAGAAAATGAGCTCACAAGTACCAACACTAATATAAGTAGCAGTGCGATACCTTTGGTTGGGTCAACAGCAAAAGCATGCACCGACGTTAATACGCCAGAACGAACAATAAAGGTGCCTAAGATACTCAAACAAAACGTAATGAAAGCAAGGCTGAGAGACCACTTCAGAAGCTGTTGTTTGCCCTTAGCAACGCCTAAGCTGTGCAGTAAAGCTGTTGAAGTAAGCCACGGCAACAAGCTGGCATTTTCAACAGGATCCCAGAACCACCAGCCGCCCCAGCCTAATTCGTAATACGCCCACCAAGAGCCAAGAATGATCCCTGCGGTTAAAAAGATCCAAGCGACTAGACACCAACTGCGACAATGGGCAACCCAATCAAACTCAATAGGATCAACCAGCAAAGCGGCAACTGCAAATGCCAGCACCACAGAAAAGCCGACATAGCCAAGGTAAAGTAATGGCGGGTGAAAGATCAGGCCGACATCTTGCAACATTGGGTTAAGGTCACGCCCTTCTAGCGGCAAGATCGAGTTCATTTCAAACGGATTTGATGCGAATAACGTGAACCAAGCAAATATCGCGAGCAGTAGATTCATTACCCACAACACACGGCTTTGGTATTCATTCGAATAGTGTTTTTGTAAGGCAATAACGCCAGACCAGACGCTGATCGTCAGTACCCAAAATAACAAGGAACCTTCATGGCCTGCCCATACGGCTGCGAGCTTAAAAAATGAGGGTAATTGAGTATTTGAATGTTCAGCGACATAGAGAATAGAGAAGTCATCACTGACAAAGGCATAGCCAAGCAATGCGACAGAAGTGAGAGAAAACAATGCACTTGAAAGAGAGAAACTGCGGATTAAACCTATATTTTGCGTCCGTTTGTTTAGCATTTGATAAAACGAATGCACACCAATAATGCTACTGAGTACAGCAACCAACACTAAACTAAACAGCCCCAAAGAACCGACCATATCACCTCAATAAGGCTCCGCTTGAGCAGAGCCAATCTGAACACGCATCTCATGTTTATTTAAAGCATGTTCATTAATAAGCAGATATTTAGTATCCAACATCTGCTCACTAATAAACTTGAGCAAAATTAAGCTATCGTTAACTGCCCTGCATAAAGAACAAAAGTTCGTAGCATCAATACGCCCATTAGGCTTAGCGAAGTCACGGAGAAAATATACACCGAGCTATGGCGGATTGAGGTTGGTGTAACGGCATTCAGCAGCAACGGTAAAACCATACCGACACCGATGACACCATACCAGAACCAACTCGCCCAGAAACCACTACCAATTGCATTCCATACTGCTTGTTCACTTTGACCACCAGCGAAGATCAGCCCAGTAAAGAAAGTAATTAGAACAAACAACTCAAACATCACGACTGGACGTTCGAATCCGTGAATCCATGAAATAGTCAGGCTATGAGGTGATTCTTTAAAGACCAGCACACCAAATAAAATACACGCCGCCGCTCCCGAAGATAAGCTCGAGAATAAGAACAAAATCGGCAGCACTGGGTTATTCAATAGTGGGAAAGTATTTAAAGCTGAAAGCAAGAATCCGGTATAAGCGGCAAGCATCAGAGCAAGAACAGCTAAGAATATTTCCAGAGCATTCTCAAACACTTCTAATTTGCCAATCCAATTACCGACAAAATCAAGTCGGCCTTTTAGCCATGCTTGATCATTCAAGAACACGACTATTTGATCTCTAAATATAATGCCGATCCAAAGGAATAAGATCACCATATATACTTGGAATAAGATCACACCCATCGACATCACAGACGTTGGATTATAGAAGATCATGATCTTCCAAAAGGATAACGGTTTTGTCAGGTGGAAAACCAAGATAAGCAGACCTGAAATGATCCCAAATGGCGCAAGAAAAGCCGTGGCCTTTAACACACCATTATGAGCAGGATCGCCTTCAATAACCTTACGCTTTAGGTAAATGGAGATCATTACGGCACCCGCCGACATCCCCGCGAGAAATAGATAGATTGCTATAATCCAGTCCCATACCACGGTACCAGACTGAAAAGCTGCGTCCCATGCACTCATAATCAAATCTCCCCTTTTTGGTGTGGCACTTTATAGAGTTTTGGCTGAGTACCTAGATAAGCTTTATCTCTGTAAACCACCTCAGATTGAAGCACCTGGTTTATCTCACTCTCAGGGTCATTTAGATCGCCAAAGACCAGCGCATTGGTCGGGCAAGATTCGACACAAGCAGGCAACTTCCCTTGTGCAAGATTGGTATCACGGCAGAAGTTACATTTATCTGCGGACTTGTTCTCAGGATGGAAAAAGCGCACTTGATATGGGCAAGCCAATAGACAATAACCACAACCGACACACTTCTCTTGATGAACGTCGACAATGCCGGTTTTTTCATCTTTGTAGGCCGCGCCTGTTGGGCAAACCATCACACAAGGTGCGTTATCACAATGCTGGCAAGAGTTACGAGTAAAACGGTAATCAACATTGGGATATTCGCCTTGGGGCTCACTCTTAATAATTTCTAAGCGCGATACACCTTCAGGTACTTTATTTACTTCACGACATGCTTCGGTACAGGCGGTACAACCAATACAAGCGGTTTCGTCATGAATCATTCCATAACGTTTAGTGCCATCTTCTTGAACATTGGCTAGCGTCTTGCGACTTGTTACCGCCGCAGTTCCCGCTACACCTGTGGTAAAAATAACGGCACCAGCGCCTGCTAAAAAGTTTCTTCTTGAGCAGCTCATAGATTACTCCTCTTCTTTCTTCTGGTTGAAGTCTGAATGGCAATCCACACACAGCTTGATGGTTTGCTTCTTATCTAAGCCCAACACCTTTGCTTCAGTCGCATGAACATCATGGCAGTTTGAACACGTTAAGTTTTGCGCGTGAACATCGTGAGTCCAACTCGCTTCACGCAGATCATCAGGCTTGTGACAATCGATACATTGGCTATTGGCATCTAAAATTAAGCTAGGGTCTAGGAAAACCTTTTCAGTTCCCGGTTGTGATTGAGCCTCGCGATACTTCACCACTTCAGGCGCACCTTCACGGTGATCGGGGCTAATAGAACTATGACAGTCGGTACAATTTACTTCGCGGCCAAGCAAAGCGTGTGCACTTTCACCATGTGAACCCAATACCGTTTCTTTTGAATCTTTATGGCATTGAACACACTTGTAGTCTTTGTCGCGGATTAATTCGACTTCATGTCTTGTTGATTCTCCTACTGGCGTAACAGCAGGCTCAGCAACAGCATGAATGGAATAACCATAGAGGCAGAATGCTAGAAGGGATTTAAGCATTATGACTATGGCCAATTTAATATTGCCCATTTTATCCTTTCCTTATACCGGCATTATTTAACTCTCAACTAAATAATATTCCGGTTAAACAAAAGTACCCTTAAACGATATTATTACCGCTTAAATGATATCAATTCTTATTTTGGATAAGCCACAACGCTTTCTATAGTTAGAATATACCTCTAATTGGGTAATACGAAATTTGGATGGGTTAATCTGTGAACGCAATCACCCTATTTATATCGTGGTCAATTTAGGTAATTGATTGTTATATATGATAATAATTCTCAATTAAATTTTAATAATACTGCCAACCAATACCCCTTTAGGGGTATATAAACTTCAACGTGATTGAAGTCACTACCATTAATTGATCTAAGACAAGCTATATCCAACACGTAACAAAATGTGTTTGTTTATGAATTAATATAAACAGGAATTCTCCAGTTCTTAATTTGAATAGCAAACTCACAACGCTTGGTATAAGAATCAGTATATTGGAGATATCACTGTGAAAAAGCATTGGATACGTAATTCGGTCACAGCACTATTAATGGTTAGCGCATCACTAGCAAGCGCGACCAGTTTTGCTGCGTCTGAACAAAAAGAAATTGGCGATCCTCGTAACGACCAGTTCGAGCAAAACCACCCAGATCAATATCATTCATGGAGACAGACTTCAGAAAGCGAAGTTATTGAAGATGCACTAAAAGAAGATCCCAACATGGTTATCATGTGGGCTGGCTACGGCTTCGCAAAAGATTACAACAAGGCACGTGGTCACTTTTATGCGATTGACGATGTACGACAAACGCTTCGTACTGGCGGCCCAACGGACGAAAGCTCAGGCCCAATGCCAATGGCATGTTGGAGCTGTAAGAGCCCAGATGTAGCACGTGTTATTGAAGAACGTGGCGAAGATGGTTACTTCGAAGGTAAGTGGGCGCGTCTTGGCAACGAGATCATTAACCCTATCGGCTGTTCAGACTGTCACGATACCAAAAGCGAAGGCTTTAAAAATGGTGAACCAGCACTTAAGGTGACTCGTCCTTACGTTGAACGTGCATTTGAAACGATTGGTAAAAAGTTTGATGAACAAAGCCGCTTAGACCAACAAGCTTCTGTTTGTGCTCAGTGCCACGTGGAATACTACTTCACAGGGCCAACCAAAGGTGTGAAATTCCCTTGGGACCAAGGTACAACCGTTGGCGACATGGAACGCTACTATGATGCAATCAACTTTAAAGATTGGACGCATAAAGTATCGAAAGCACCAATGCTGAAAGCACAACACCCAGGTTTTGAAACATGGCGCGAAGGCATCCATGGTAAGAACAAAGTCGTTTGTGCTGACTGTCATATGCCGAAAGTGACCAAAGAAGATGGCACTGTTTATACCGACCATAAAGTGGGTAACCCATTCGACCGCTTCGAAGATACGTGTGCAAACTGTCACACTCAATCGAAAGAAACCATGCGTAACATCGTTTCAAGCCGTAAAGCGCAAGTTCTGAACATGAAGCTGACTGCTGAGAAACAAATCGTAGCCGCTCACTTTGAAGCAGGCGCGGCATGGGAAGCGGGTGCGACAGAGCAAGAGATGGAGCCTATCCTACTGGATATCCGTCACGCTCAATGGCGTTGGGACTACGCTATTGCGTCTCACGGCATTCATATGCATGCACCTGAAATCGCTCTAGAAGTGCTAGGTACTGCCGTTGACCGCGCTGCGGATGCTCGTACTAAAATTGTTCGTCTACTGGCGAAGAAAGGCATCACCGATCCAATCGAAATTCCAGATATCTCGACAAAAGAAGCGGCTCAAAAAGCGCTTGGAATGGACATGGATAAGATGAACGCTGAGAAACAACACTTCTTAGACACGGTTGTTCCTAAATGGGAAGAGCAAGCTGAAAAGCGTGAAGCCAACTACGAATACTAGTTTCTTCAATTAGACCATTAAGTAAAAACCAGTCACACTATTGTTGTGTGGCTGGTTTTTTTAGGTTTTGGGGGAATACACATCAATATCGAACCCCGATCCACTCGCCAATTCAAGGAATAAACAATGAAAATCTTACTTTCGCTTTCGGCATTATGTATTGCACTAATCAGTTCAGGCGTTCACGCATCTGAGCGTGCTGAGACTGGGTGGGAATTAATAGAGGAAGGCGCATTAGTGGTTGATGTCAGAACACCTGCAGAGTTCGAACAAGGGCATCTAGACAACGCCATCAACTACCCTCTTTCTGAAGTGGCTACTCACTTTGCTAAGATAGATAAAGACCAGCCCATCGTGTTGTATTGCCGCAGTGGCAATCGTTCAGGGCAAGCTTATCAATTCTTGCACGCTCAAGGGTTTACTCAAATCCACAATGCTGGTGGCTTAATCGAAATGCAGGAAAACCAATAGTCTTCGAAATGAGATCTTAAGTAAGATCGCCTCTTTAGCAATTAGCCAAGCTTAACGGATCATCTGTTTGGCTTGGTTGATCGAATGGATAATAGAGACACGATCAATGCCCTTTTGATTGGAATCTAAGATTTGAGTCCACGCATCAATCGCTTGTTGATAGCGCATGCTGATGAAGTGATCGGTCGCAATCAACATCAATGCCGTACGATCATTGGGATCAAGCTGCATTGAGTGCTCCAGCAACGCATTAACATCATCACTCATCGCTTGAGAGCTCAGATAATAAAGTGCGGTTGCTTTGGCAGCATAGAGGCCAGAAGGCGCTTGAGGGTCTAATCGAATCGCGTAGTCGTAACAGGTAAACGCAGCATCAAACTCCCCTTTCTGCATATACACGCCACCAAGCTTAAACCACAAATCGGATTGATTCGGATCTTGCTCAAGGCTTTGCTGAAGTTCATCTTCGAAATCTGTTGCCGTGTAGTTATTGCTCTCATCCAAAGGCAGTTGAGGTCTTTCTTGTTTCAGTTGAGACCAGACAAGCACACTCAAAGCCACAGCAGTAAGTGAAATCATCACATTGCCTTTTAGATGACTGCCATTGTTGTTCGCGGCAATAACGATCACAATCAAAAACAGGCTCATTAGTACCAACGCAACCAACAACCAGATATCCATTTCACACTCCTTTTTTATTCCCCTCTACTCTATCGTTTTCATCTCCTCGCTATATTGATCAAGGTTTAGCTATCGATATTTTGACGATCACAGTTCAACGATAAAGTCAGAGCAAGATCCACACATAGCAGGCAATAAAAAACCGAGCACTTAGGCTCGGTTTTTTCATTGGTAAGCTAAATTACTTAACGTAATCGAGATTACTCAGTGTCTTGCTCGCTATCACTTTCAGAGTCAGAAGCAGCTGATGCTTGCTCTTCACTTGATTCAGAAACGACCGTTCCTTCTGCATTAACTGTTTCTGCGTTTACTGCGTCAGCATTTGCTTCTTCAGTTTCTTCGCCTTCAACAATCTCAGCTTCTTCTACTTCGTCGATACGTTGTAGACCTACAACATTCTCGTCTTCAGCAGTACGAATCAGTGTCACACCTTGAGTGTTACGACCAACTTGGCTTACTTCCGCTACGCGAGTACGTACTAGTGTACCTGCGTCGGTGATCATCATCATTTCATCGCCTTCTTCAACCTGAACAGCACCAACAACTGGGCCATTACGATCAGAGACTTTGATAGATACTACACCTTGCGTTGCACGGCCTTTCGTTGGGTATTCAGCCAACTCAGTACGCTTACCGTAACCGTTTTGAGTCACAGTTAGGATATCGCCTTCGTTTGAAGGAACAATCAGTGAAACCACTTGATCGTCTTCTGGGAGCTTCATACCACGAACACCAGAGGCAGTACGACCCATTGGACGTACTTTGTCCTCGTTAAAGCGAACAACTTTGCCCGATTTAGAGAACAGCATGATGTCGCTATTACCATCAGTAATATCAACGCCAATCAGTGAATCATCGTCACGTAGGTTAACTGCGATTAGGCCGTTAGCACGTACGTTTGCGAATTGATCCAGTGATGTCTTCTTAACTGTACCGTCGCCTGTTGCCATGAAGATGAATTTCTCGTTTGAGAATTCAGAAACAGGCAGGATAGCCGTAATACGCTCACCTTCTTCTAGAGGAAGAATGTTAACGATAGGCTTACCACGAGCTGTACGGCTCGCTTGCGGCAATTGGTAAACTTTCAGGCGGTACGTTTTACCACGAGTAGAGAAACATAAGATGTTATCGTGAGTATTAGCAACAAGCAGACGCTCAATGTAATCCTCATCTTTCATCTTAGTTGCACTCTTACCTTTACCACCACGACGCTGAGCTTCGTAGTCGCTTAGGATTTGGTACTTAACGTAACCTGCGTTAGAAAGCGTTACTACAACGTCTTCTTGAGCAATTAGCTCTTCCATGTCGATGTCATGAACCGCTGCTGTGATTTCTGTACGACGCTCGTCGCCATAGATATCACGTACCGCTTCAAGTTCTTCACGGATCACTTCCATCAAACGCTCAGTGCTTGCAAGAATATGCATTAGCTCAGCGATCTCTTCTAGAAGTGCTTTGTACTCGTCTAGAATCTTCTCGTGCTCAAGGCCAGTTAGGCGGTGAAGACGAAGTTCTAGAATAGCTTGCGCTTGAGTTTCCGTTAGGAAGTATTGACCATCACGGATACCGTATTGGTCTTCAAGCCAATCTGGACGAGCTGCATCAGTACCAGCACGTTCAAGCATTGATGCAACGTTACCAAGATCCCAACCACGAGATACTAGACCAACTTTAGCTTCTGCTGGTGTTGGTGCGTTCTTGATCAGTTCAATGATTTCATCAATGTTTGCAAGCGCTAAAGATAGAGCTTCCAAGATATGTGCACGGTCGCGCGCTTTCTTCAATTCGAAGATAGTACGACGTGTCACAACTTCACGACGGTGATCAACAAAACACTTCAACATATCTTTAATGTTGAAAAGTTGTGGTTGGCCATTGTTCAGAGCAACCATGTTGATGCCGAAAGTTGTCTGCAGTTGAGTCTGTGAGTAAAGGTTGTTTAGTACAACTTCACCGACAGCATCACGCTTACATTCAATAACAATACGCATACCATCTTTATCAGATTCGTCACGCAGTGCACTGATGCCTTCAACTTTCTTGTCTTTTACAAGTTCTGCAATCTTCTCGATCAGACGAGCTTTGTTCACTTGATATGGAATTTCAGTAACGATAATTGTTTCTTTACCGTTCTTTTCCATTTCAATGTTCGCGCGCGAGCGCATGTAAACTTTGCCACGACCAGTCTTATATGCATCAACAATGCCCTTACGGCCACTGATTAATGCTGCTGTCGGGAAGTCTGGACCCGGGATGTAGTCCATTAGCTCATCAATAGTGATGTCTTCATTATTGATAAATGCTAAACAGCCATCAACAACTTCGCCAAGGTTATGTGGCGGGATGTTGGTAGCCATACCTACTGCGATACCAGAAGCACCGTTAACCAATAGGTTTGGTATTTTTGTTGGTAAAACTGCTGGTATTTGCTCGGTTCCATCATAGTTAGGAACGAAGTCAACCGTATCTTTATCAAGATCCGTTAATAGCTCACCAGCTATTTTTGACATACGAACTTCGGTATAACGCATTGCCGCAGCTGAATCGCCGTCAACCGAACCAAAGTTACCTTGGCCATCGACTAACATATAGCGTAGTGAAAACGGCTGAGCCATACGAACAATTGACTCGTATACCGCACTATCACCGTGTGGGTGATATTTACCGATTACATCGCCTACTACACGAGCAGACTTTTTATATGCTTTGTTCCAATCATTACCTAGTACATTCATCGCGAACAAAACGCGGCGGTGTACTGGTTTTAGGCCATCACGCACATCTGGAAGGGCACGACCAACGATGACGGACATCGCGTAGTCTAGGTATGAACCTCTAAGCTCATCTTCAATATTTACGGGCGTGATCTCTTTCGCTAGATCGCTCATAGAGCCATTTTCCCTCTATAGTCAGATCGTATTTTTGAATACGTATAAGACCGAAAAATATAACACAAATTTACCTACGGAGGCATCACTTTCCCTCTCCTTTTACCATCTTGTGACCCTTGTAGCCAATCTATTGATGAGAAATTGCACCTCAGCGTCATATCTTGCTGAAACATGGTCACTTTACACCCAATAAACTAGCAAAATTGTAGATCTTCTGGTCAGCAGGAAAAGGCAAGTTATAATGCCTGCAATTTCATGGATGCATTATTTAACTTGGAAATGCCGATTATGACTAAATCACAGAACGTAGACCCAGCAGAAATCAAAAAATTCGAAGACATGGCGTCGCGCTGGTGGGATCTAGAAGGCGAGTTTAAGCCACTACATCAAATCAATCCGTTGCGCTTAAATTACGTGCTAGAGAAAACCGAAGGCCTTTTTGGTAAGAAAGTTCTCGATGTTGGCTGCGGCGGCGGTATTCTGGCTGAAAGCATGGCTGTAGAGGGTGCGGTAGTCACCGGACTAGATATGGGTAAAGAACCGCTAGAAGTCGCTCGTCTGCACGCATTAGAAACTGGCACCAAGCTCGATTACATCCAAAGCACCATTGAAGACCATGCAGAGCAAAACCCACACACTTACGATGTGGTGACGTGCATGGAAATGTTAGAGCACGTTCCTGACCCACAGTCGGTTATCTCAGCTTGTTCAAAATTAGTGAAACCGGGCGGCCATGTGTTCTTCTCAACATTGAACCGTAACTTTAAGTCTTACCTGTTCGCGATTGTTGGTGCAGAGAAGTTACTTAAGATAGTGCCAGAAGGTACTCACGACCACGAAAAGTTCATTCGCCCTGCTGAACTTATCAAAATGGTTGATAACACTCCACTTCAAGAACTAGGGATTACAGGACTGCACTATAACCCGTTAACGAACACCTACCGTTTAGGCCAAAAAGTCGATGTGAACTACATCGTTCACACTCAAAACTTGGGCTAAAAAATATCGGTAGCCCTACCGTAAAATATTTTGTAAAAAAGACGAATGAAAAGAGTTGCAATTACCATAAGTTTGCGACTTTTTTCAGTCTAAATTTCGTGCGCTAGCTTCCATTTTGACCACCTCGATTTAAATTTAATCGTCCAAAATCCATTGCCTATTTTGCCCAAAGATCAAGGGATTTTTTTTTATGGGCGTGCAAAAATAAAGCATCCTTAAAAGGCGACTTTTGTACAATCAAGTCTCGTCTAACGTCATCAGTTAGTGGTCACTTACAGTTTTTTTTCAATCCACCACTTATCCACAAGCAACCCCATTTCTTTACCTTGAAAAATATCAGTTGTAGCACTATCTTGTAACCCAACAAACAAATGACCCCTATATGTTGTGTTTGAACTACAATATATGGGTAGACCAAGATCACAAAGCCGAAACGTAATTTACAAAAATTACACAGAAATACACAAAAACACGGCCTTGTTCAGTTTTGTTAGGGAAATTAAGCAGAATGAACCAACAACTTACTGTTACCAAGCGTAACGGGCGCAAAGAAACGATCGATTTAGAGAAAATCCATCGAGTGATCACATGGGCAGCTGAAGGCTTGCACAATGTTTCTGTATCACAAGTAGAATTGAAAGCTCACATTCAGTTTTACGATGGCATTACCACGACTGACATTCATGAGACAATCATCAAGTCAGCAGCGGATTTAATCTCTGAAGATACTCCTGATTACCAATATCTAGCAGCACGTCTGTCAGTGTTCCACCTACGTAAAAAAGCGTACGGTGAATACGAGCCGCCTGCACTTTATGACCACGTTGCAAAACTGGTTGATATGGGTAAATACGATAGCCACTTAATGGAAGACTACACGAAAGCTGAATTCGAAGAGCTTGACGCGTACATCGACCACAAGCGTGACTTGAACTTTTCTTACGCGGCGGTTAAGCAGCTTGAAGGTAAATACTTCGTGCAGAACCGTGTAACAAAAGAAATCTACGAGAGTGCTCAGTTCCTTTACATTTTAGTTGCTGCGTGTTTATTCGGTAAATACCCGAAATCGACTCGTCTTGACTACATCAAACGTTTTTACGACGCCTCGTCTACGTTTAAGATTTCTCTGCCTACACCAATTATGTCTGGTGTACGTACGCCTACTCGTCAATTCAGTTCATGTGTACTGATTGAGTGTGGTGACAGCCTTGATTCTATCAACGCAACAGCAAGCTCTATTGTTCGTTACGTATCTCAACGTGCTGGTATTGGTATCAACGCAGGTCGTATCCGTGCGCTTGGTTCTGAAATCCGTAATGGTGAAGCGTTCCACACTGGCTGTATCCCTTTCTACAAATACTTCCAAACAGCAGTAAAATGTTGTTCTCAAGGTGGTGTTCGTGGCGGCGCAGCAACAGTGTTCTACCCACTATGGCACGGTGAAGTTCAGTCTCTATTAGTACTGAAAAACAACCGCGGCGTTGAAGAGAACCGTGTTCGTCACATGGATTACGGCGTACAGCTGAATAAGCTTATGTACTCTCGTCTTGTTCAAGGTGGCAACATCAGCCTGTTCTCACCTTCTGACGTACCTGGCCTTTACGACGCGTTCTTCGAAAACCAAGAGCGTTTTGAAGCGCTTTACGTGAAGTACGAAAACGATCCTTCAGTGAAGCGTGAAACGGTTAAAGCCGTTGAGCTTTTCTCTCTGCTAATGCAAGAGCGTGCTTCTACTGGTCGTATCTACATTCAGAACGTTGACCACTGTAATACACACAGCCCGTTTGATTCTGAAGTAGCACCTGTTCGTCAATCGAACCTATGTCTAGAAATCGCGCTACCAACTAAGCCGCTTTCTAACGTAGAAGATGACGAAGGTGAGATTGCACTATGTACGCTTTCGGCGTTCAACCTAGGCGCAATCAACGAGCTAGACGATCTGGCTGAACTTTCTGAACTGGTTGTTCGTGCTCTAGATGCACTACTTGATTACCAAGACTACCCGCTTCCAGCAGCTCGTAAGTCGACAATGAACCGTCGTACTCTAGGTGTGGGTGTAATCAACTACGCATACTACCTAGCGAAGAATGGTGTTAAGTACTCTGATGGCAGTGCAAATGGCCTGACTCACCGTACTTTTGAAGCAATTCAATACCACTTGCTAAAAGCGTCTGTTGAACTAGCGAAAGAGCAAGGCCGTTGCCCATCTTTCCACGAGACCAACTACGCGAAAGGCCTACTGCCAATCGATACTTACAAAAAAGATATCGACTTAGTATGTGAAGAGCCGCTGCACTACGATTGGGACAAGCTACGTGAAGAGATCATGGAGCACGGTCTGCGTAACTCTACGCTAACAGCGCTTATGCCTTCTGAGACTTCGTCTCAAATCTCGAACGCGACTAACGGTATCGAGCCACCACGTGGTTATGTATCAGTTAAAGCATCGAAAGACGGTATCCTGAAGCAGGTTGTTCCAGATTTCTTAAATCTTAAAGACAACTACGAGCTACTTTGGAACATTGGTACTAACGATGGTTACCTGCACTTAGTGGGTATCATGCAAAAATTCGTTGACCAAGCTATCTCTGCAAACACTAACTATGATCCAAGTGTTTACGACAGCGGTAAGGTACCAATGAAGCAGCTGCTTAAAGACTTGCTAACAGCGTACAAGTACGGTGTTAAGACGCTTTACTACCATAACACTCGTGATGGTGCTAAAGACGACCAAGGCGATGCAGTTCAAGTGCCGGAAGAAGATTGTGAAGGCGGCGGTTGTAAGATCTAAACCGCAATAAACATTAAGACCCCAGAGAAGTTATCTTCTCTGGGTTTAAAGCATTAACAGGGTCCGTTTTATTGCGGGTCTTTAAAGGATTTGAGGCATTTATGGCTTACAGTACTTTTTCTCAACAAAAAAATGACCAACTAAAAGAACCAATGTTCTTGGGTCAGTCGGTAAACGTTGCACGTTACGACCAACAGAAATTCGAAATCTTCGAAAAGTTGATCGAAAAGCAGCTTTCTTTCTTCTGGCGTCCAGAAGAAGTAGACGTGTCTAGCGACCGTATCGATTACAACAAGCTTCCAGAGCATGAAAAGCACATCTTCATCTCTAACCTGAAGTACCAAACGCTTCTAGATTCTATCCAAGGCCGCAGCCCTAACGTTGCCCTACTTCCTTTGGTATCACTACCAGAAGTTGAAACTTGGATTGAGACTTGGTCATTCTCTGAAACGATTCACTCTCGTTCATACACGCACATCATCCGTAACATCGTGAATGATCCAGGCGTAGTATTTGACGACATCGTTGAAAACGAAGAGATCCTGAAACGTGCGAAAGACATCGCGTTTTACTACGATGATTTGATCAAGCTGACGGCTGACTACCACCGCTACGGTGAAGGCAACCACAACATCAACGGCGAAGACGTTAAGATTTCACTTCACGACCTGAAGAAGAAGCTTTACGTATGTCTAATGTCTGTAAATGCACTGGAAGCGATTCGTTTCTACGTAAGTTTCGCATGTTCATTCGCATTCGCTGAGCGTGAGTTAATGGAAGGTAACGCGAAGATCATCAAGCTAATCGCTCGTGATGAAGCACTTCACCTTACTGGTACACAGCACATGATCAACTTGCTACGTAATGGCCAAGATGACTTCGAATTCATGCAGATCGCTGAAGAGTGTAAGCAAGAGTGTTTCGACCTATTCAAAGAAGCGGCTGAGCAAGAAAAAGAATGGGCAGAATACCTATTCAAAGATGGTTCGATGATTGGTCTAAACAAAGATATTCTTTGCCAATACGTTGAGTACATCACTAACATCCGTATGCAGGCTGTTGGTCTAGGTACCGCTTACCCAGAAGCAACGTCGAACCCAATTCCATGGATCAACGCTTGGTTGTCTTCAGATAACGTTCAAGTTGCTCCACAAGAAGCTGAAATCAGTTCTTACCTAGTTGGCCAAATCGACAACGAAGTAAAAGCTGACGACTTTGAAGGGTTTGAGCTGTAATGCCAACAATCAAAATCAACAAGCTGACTTCTATTGAATCTAACCCTTCAAATACTCTATTGGAAACAATGGAACAAGCAGGGTTAGAGCCAGAATACAACTGCCGAGATGGCCACTGTGGCGCTTGCCGCTGTACGTTGGATTCTGGTGAAGTCGAGTACGTTGGTTTTGCTATGGCTTACACACAAGCCAATGAAATTTTGCCATGCATCTGCAAAGCAAAAACTGAATTATCGCTGAGTAACGTTCTTCATCGAAGTAAACAGAAACGTGCATAGGCTGTTTTTCTTTAACGCATTTTTTCTTTAAGTTCTTCTTATTTAAAGAATATAAGAACTAAAAAGGGTCCGCTTCCTCTAGGAATACGGACCCTTTTCTATTCATGTCTTTAGGTATCTGAGACGACTCGCCTCTCACTCAACCAAAGCCTTTCTGCTAACTTGCTGCCACAAAGCCAAACCAGACGTTTACTACTGAATAAGGTTCAAAGTCACTGAGCCAATGTAACAAGCGCTTCGGCACTCTCCGCAGCCGTTACACTTATCTTTGTCCACCGTAGGCAACTCCCCTGCTTCGATTTGAATCGCACTTGCTAAACAAGCGATTTGGCACGCATTACAATCCATTTGCATGTAGTTGTTACAGCTATCCGCAAAGCTAGGCTTGAGGTCTATATAAGGCGTGACCGTTGGATGAAGCGCACCAGTCGGACACACTTCAGTGCATTTGTTACACATAGAACAACTGTTGTAATCCAAATTCAGCAGCGCACTGCCCTCTAGCATCTCAATAACGCTATTCGGACACGCTTGCTCACACAATCCACAACCGTCGCAAAGACGCTCAAACAGCACCTCATCGACCGCTCTTGGCGGCCTTGCATGCGAGCGTTGTGACTTCTCTTCATAATTCGCGGCGGCTTTAACCGGTTTAGAAAGTCGAGTTAAGAAACCGCGTCTATTTGAATTTATTTGTTCAGACATTAGTCGATATATAACTTTTTAGGAACAACGTTTATTTTATATTCAGATGTTAGGTATTTAAGCCAATCTATTACATCAGTTGATAGCTTCTTATAAAAAGATAGTTCTGATTCTGTATTTAATTTTTCCAAATAAACAGGAGACCAAGTTAATAAATGGAACCCCAATAATTCACACGCTGAATCAATATTATTATTCTCTAACAAATACGCATGGGCGAATAACATTAAACCAAATTGATCTTCTGGTTCTCTTAAGCCCGTGTCTAATTCAATCTGATTCAATTCTAAAAACTGTCGATACTCTACAGTAGAAGCACCGAACACAACGCGGTCTTTATCTAGGTAAACAGACCCCCAAGGCGGAGCTGGCATGTCGTCAACGCCTTCAAACAGGCGGCTAAACTCCGCCGAGAGTGCATCTTCGTCTTCACTTCTCAATGCGAGCAAGCATTCTTCGGAGAGCACTTTACTCTCCACCAAAGCTTCGACAATGGTGATCAACTGTTCTTTACTTGTCGCTTGATAAAATAGCGAACCCAATAATTTATGCGTATCGATAATCATTATTATTTATACCGTTATAGGTTTAAAGATAATTATATTAATAAATACATTTCATTCTTTGATCCATTTTATACATTCGATTCATAACATTTAAATTTCGCTCTTATTTGATGCCAATCAATCAATATTTAAAAATTAAAAGACAAAAACAAAACTACCTATAAAGTGCTAGGCATCAATAACAATAGGCATCTTAGAATGACGAATAAGAAAGAATCTGGGGTAATGAATCTTACTCGAAGAGGCTTCATGAAGGCTTCTTCTGCAGTAGGCAGCGCAGCTGCACTCGCAGGCGGTATTGCGTTACCTTTCAAATCCAAACCCGTAGCGGCTGCGGTTGCTGAGAATGTGGATGAGAAAATCGTATGGAGTGCATGTACAGTAAACTGTGGCTCTCGCTGCCCATTACGTATGCATGTACAAAACGGTGAAATCAAATACGTAGAAACAGACAACACAGGTACTGACGAATACGGTCATCACCAAGTTCGTGCGTGTCTACGTGGTCGCTCTATGCGTCGCCGTGTTTACAACCCAGATCGCCTGAAATACCCAATGAAACGCGTGGGTAAACGTGGTGAAGGTAAGTTCAAGCGTATTAGCTGGGAAGAAGCTTACGATGAAGTCGCTGGCACCATGCAACGTCTTATCAAAGACTACGGTAACGACACCATCTACCTAAACTACGGTACAGGTACGCTGGGCGGTACGGTAACTAAATCTTGGCCACCAGCTCAAACGCTGATTGCTCGTCTAATGAACTTAAGTGGTGGTTACCTAAACCATTACGGTGACTACTCAACAGCGCAAATCGCGAAAGGCTTGAGCTACACCTACGGTGGTTGGGCAAACAACAACTCTTTCTCTGACCTAGAGAACACCAAGCTTAACATCCAATTTGGTAACAATCCTGCAGAGACACGCATGTCTGGTGGCGGTCTGATCCACCACTATGTAGAAAGCAAAAACAAGTCGAACGCAAGAACAATCATCATCGACCCTCGCTACACCGATACTGCCGGTGGCCGTGAAGATCAATGGATCCCAATCCGTCCTTCTACAGATGCGGCATTGGTTGCTGGTCTTGCGCACGTGATGATCACTGAAGACCTTGTCGACCAACCGTTCCTAGACAAATACTGCGTAGGTTACGACGAGAAGACACTGCCGGCATCGGCGCCTAAAAACAGCGACTACAAATCTTACATCCTAGGTTTAGGTGAAGATGGCGTAGAGAAGACACCAGAATGGGCTTCTAAGATCACCGGTATTCCCGTTGATACTATCGTCAAGCTTGGCCGTGAAATGGGCACAGCAAAACCGTGCGCAATCCACCAAGGCTGGGGCCTGCAACGTACTGCGAACGGTGAGCTAGCGTGTCGTGCAATCGCAATGCTGTCATTACTCACCGGTTCTGTGGGTGTGTCTGGCGGTTCAACAGGCGCTCGTGAAAGTGACATCAACATTCCGTTTGTTCGCTTCCCTACTGTGCCAAACCCAGTTGAAACGTCTATTTCTATGTTCATGTGGACAGACGCAATTTACCGTCACCATGAAATGACCGACATCACTGACGGTGTTCGCGGTGCAGAGCGCCTTAAGAACCCAATCAAGATGATCTGGAACTACGCAGGTAACTGCATCATCAACCAACACTCAGACATCAACAAGACTCACGCGATTCTTCAAGATGAAAGTGCATGTGAAATGATTGTCGTGGTTGATAACCATATGACTTCTTCAGCGAAATACGCCGATATCATCCTGCCAGACTTAACAACGTCTGAGCAAGACGACTGGTGTATGGATGGTAAAGCAGCGAATATGCCTTACTTCATCTACGCGCAGAAAGCGATCGAACCTCAATTCGAAGCGAAATCTATCTATGAAATGTGCTCTCAGTTGGCTAAGCGTATGGGCGTCGAAAAAGAGTTCACAGAAGGCCGAACTCAAGAGCAATGGATTGAGCATCTTTACGCTGAAACTCGTAAGAACGATCCAACACTGCCAACCTTCGAAGAGATGAAAGATCTAGGTATCTACAAACGTAGCTACGACCACCACTACATTGCTTACGAAGACTTCCGCAAAGATCCAGAAGCGAACCCACTGACCACACCAAGTGGCAAGATCGAGATCTACTCGGAGCAATTGGCTGATATCGCGAAGACTTGGAAGCTGAAAGAAGACGAAGTGATTCACCCACTTCCGATTTACACGGACTCTTTTGAAGGTCATAACGATCCACTAGCAGAGAAGTACCCACTTCAGCTAACCGGTTTCCACTATAAGGCTCGTACTCACTCGACTTACGGCAACGTTGCTGAAATCAAAGCAGCAGCACCGCAAGAATTGTGGATCAACCCGATTGATGCTCAAGAGCGCGGTATTAAAAATGGCGACATGGTGAGTATTTTCAACGACCGTGGCGAAGTTCATATTCCAGCGAAAGTGACACCAAGGATTCTTCCTCGAGTTGTCGCACTAGGCGAAGGTGCATGGTACGCACCAGATGGTCAGAAGATCGACCATGCAGGCTCTATCAACGTGCTGACGACTCAGCGCCCGAGCCCACTTGCTAAGGGTAACCCTCAGCATACAAACCTAGTTCAAATCAAAACGCTAAACAAAGCATAAGGTAGGTTGGAATGAAACAATACGGCTTTTACATTGATTCAAGTAAATGCACGGGTTGTAAAACCTGTCAGCTTGCTTGTAAAGATTATAACGATCTAGACATCAAAACGAACTACCGTCGCGTATATGAATACGCAGGTGGTGGCTTCACTCAAGATGGCGATACTTGGGTTCAGAAAGATGTCTTTTCTTACTACCTATCTATCGCTTGTAACCACTGTACTAACCCAGCGTGTGTGAAAGTGTGTCCTTCGGGCGCGATGCACAAACGTGATGAAGACGGTTTGGTTGTGGTTGATGAGAGCGTATGTATTGGTTGTCAGCACTGTAGCAATGCCTGTCCTTACGGCGCACCACAATACAATGCTAAGAAAGGTCACATGACTAAATGCGATGGTTGTTACCAACGTGTTTCTGAAGGCAAACAGCCTATCTGTGTTGAGTCTTGCCCACTTCGTGCATTGGAGTTTGGCGAAATCAATACACTTCGCGAGAAGTACGGCTCTGGTGCGGATGTGGCTCCACTGCCATCTTCAACAGAAACGCTACCGAACATCGTGATTAAGCTGAACAAAAACGCGAAGCCGACTGGCGATACCAGTGGTCACCTAGCAAACCCGAAGGAGGTGTAAGATGATTTTTCATGAGTGGTCTTTAATCTTCTTTACAGTGCTAGCGCAAACTGCGGTTGGTGGTTACTTATTGATTGGCACACGTGCACTGGTACTTGGTCATGACGAAGAGAAGCTGAACAGCTACAAGGTTCCAATGTTCATTCTATGGGCACTAATGGGGCTTGGCTTCATGTTCTCGACAACGCACCTTGGTTCTCCACTGCGCGCGTTTAATGCCTTTAACCAATTAGGCTCAGCTTGGTTGTCTAACGAAGTGTTCTTCGGTGCAGCATTCTTCGCTGTCGGCGGCCTGCAATGGCTACTGTCTGTGGTTAAGAAAGGTGGCGTTGCTATCCAGAAAGCACTGATGGTCGGCGCTATGGTGCTGGGTGTTATCTTCATGTACGCGATGATTAACGTATACATGATCAATACAGTACCAACGTGGGACAACATCTACACACCATTGAGCTTCATCATGACGATGGTTGTGGGCGGCTTGCTGCTGTCTCAGTTTGTGATTGTATTCGCAAACGACAGCCGCTTTACGGTTGACCGTAACATCACCATGCTGGCTGTTATGGCAGTTGCTATCAGCTTGCTTGTGACCGTAGGAAAACTGAACCTAATCGGTGACATTCAAACTTCAGCGGCAAAAGCGTCTGAGTTAGTCGATGGTTTAGGTAGCTATGTGATTCTTCAAGTGGCACTGCTAATGGCAAGCTTGTTGATTTGGATTCTACCTATGCTGAACAAAGCAAAAGTGAACCCAGTAAACCTTGGCTTAGCACTAGTATTGTTCTTGGCTTCAGAGTTAATCGGCCGTGGTTTGTTCTATAGTCTACATATGACAAGCGGTTTGTAATCAAGTTCTTACAGACATGAGTTACGTGTAAACATAGCTGCTTATTTGGTTATCTAGAAGGCTAGATAAACTAAAGGCCTAACACCTATTTAGATGTTGGGCCTTTTTATTTCGTTTTTTCTCGCGTTTTTAGTACAGACTTGGTTAGCTCGCCTAAATACTTACTTAATAATAGCCGCTGGAATAAACATGTCTTTCAATCGCTTAACCGAAGAGTAAGTACCAAACATCGGTTTGTTGTCTAGGTGTCTTCTCAGCATATCGGCGGCAACGGTCTTGATCACGTTACGTTGGTCTTCGCGTGAGTACTGACGATAAAATTCAAGCACCTGGCCCCACTCTCCCGCTTCGGTCGACAATGCAACGCTGAATGTGTTGCCTTCTAACTTGCCAGTCACCAAAGCTAGCTCAGTACCGCACTTCTCTCTTGTTGCACCAGCCAGAGCAAAGGTTGCAGCTAATGGATCGCTCTTCTCAAGTTCACTCTCTTTTGGCTCAGCCATCACCCACGAATGCCCGAAGCAATCTTCAACCTGCTCATTCAATTGCAGCCACGCTGACAATGCGCCTTTGGTCGACACTTCAGACACAGATAACGTCTTCTTTTTCTCAGCCATGATGTGTCCAATATGATCAATCATAGGCTCATCAACACTGACGACATTACTTTCTAGCAACTTGTAAACCATTTGCAGCAACTTAACGCGAGTTTCTAAGTCTGCCTTAGGACCAAACAGTTTGACCTCAATGAACGGCAGATAAGAACGATAACCCAACTCATAACCTTCTGGCAGCTTTAATTGGTCCAAAACATCGGAGATACCGGATTCAGACAAACCAAACGTAAACAGTCGACTGCATTCAGAGGCAACCACTTGAGGGTAAGTACGCGACAAATCAGGAATAATCTCAAACGTCACCATGCGTTTGAATTCACTCGGGACACCCGGAGTGAAATAGAAAGTCGCATCGTTGATTTTCAGTTTGAAGCCGCAAGCCGTGCCCACAGGGTTATCGACAATCTCTGAACTCGCTGGCAACAAAGCTTGTTTAAGGTTGCTGTCCGGCATCGGCATACCACGTCCAGAAAACATCTCTTCCATACGAGTTAGCCATTCAGGGAACATGACGAGTTTCTGCTCTGAAGCCGTCGCAGCCGCAGCCGCACTCATATCATCAGTTGTCGGTCCTAAACCACCATTAACGATAACCACATCATAGTTAAAACTCAGCATCAACAGTTCTTCAACTAGAGCATTCATTTGGTCACCCACAGTCGAACGTTTCGCTAGGGCAAAACCGTGCTGATAAAACTCAGCAGACATCCAAGCTGCGTTTGTGTCTACAATGTCCCCATGAAGAACTTCTTCACCAGTGCTTAACATTGCGATTTTCGTCATATTTCTATCCTTTGTAGTCATAAAAAGACACTGCATTATTTACAAACTGGTCTATGGTTGAGTTTGAGACATTTCATCTTTTCACAAATATTAATAATGTTAAATCTAAGGTTTTCTTAGGAAAAGCAATAAATTATTAGTTCCCTAAATCAGGCATTTAATAGATAATTGTGACTCTGATCAATTCTTAACTTCTCATGGAGACCCTTGTGGCCAAATCACCGTTACTAACGAAGGTTACTGCTGCATTTTCAATGCTAATGTCAGTTAACTCGGTTGCAAGCCAATACGACTTCGACCAGCCAATCAACCTTTCTTACTCGGATGAATGTGCTCAAGATTACTGTGTTAATGAAAGCTTGTACACCTACAAGCCTAGCAAGAACTATGCACTAAGCGAATCAAGTGATCAGTACGATCTAACGATCGATAAGCAACCAATCTACCTTACTGTCAGCGATGGCAAAGATTGGGATTACTTAATGGGTCAAACCTACACAATTCTTGGCCTAAGTGTCGCAACCGTTGGTCTAATGACTCTTTTACCTGAAAGTATCACTAAGTGGGATGATGACCAACGTGATATCAGCGCACTAGGTAAAAAATGGAAAGATAACGTTTCTGAAGGCCCAGTATGGGACCGTGACGAACACTTCCTAAACTACGTGATGCACCCTTATTTCGGTGGTGTTTACTATACGGCAGCTCGACATGCTGGTTACGACGAGTTTGAGTCTTTCATGTACTCTTGGACAATGTCGACCTTCTTCTGGGAATACGGCGTAGAAGCGTTTGCTGAAGTACCTTCATGGCAAGATCTCTTCATCACACCTTTCTTCGGTGCCGTTGTCGGTGAAATGATGCTAGAAGCAGAACAAGACATCGTTGCTTCAGGTGGCGAAGTGATGGGTTCTCAAACCATGGGTGATGTTTCGTTATTCTTCCTTAACCCTGTTGGCCATATCCACTACTGGGTAAGTGATGCATGGGGTGGTGACGCAGAAGTTAATCTGAATACTAACCCTTGGTGGGATAACCAAGACGCCGCTCGATTCGCCTACGATGCTGGCGCACGATACGATTCTCAATTTGTTGGTATGAACTTTAAAGTAACGTTCTAAATCGTCTTTCAGCCTATGCATTTCAAGTTACTGCATTCCTAATAAAAGCGACAACTCTCCTAAAAAGCGGCTCTCTAGCCGCTTTTTTTGTGCCCTACTCTCCATTCTCTTTTTTTAAATCACAGCTTAGTTTCAAAAATTGACATAGGTCAAACATTGTTCGATGTAAACTTCTACACTGAAATTAAAGAACTTTATCGCGTGATATCAAACATTTAATTAGCAACGAATCATTGAAACTTTGGGGGCTGATATGAACAGTACATTTATCGTAAACTTTATCGGAAAAGCATCACCAGCAACAATCAAACAACTTGCTGCGGTTACTCACGAAAACGACGGCAAATGGCTCATCAGTAAAGTGAATTTTATTGAAGACCAAGTCGCAGGCGTACTTAAGGTTCAACTTCCAGCCATCAACGAATCGATTGTCAAAGAAGCTTTCAGCGCCAATCCAGATCTCATCGTACAGTTTGTCGATTCAGATCATACGCACAATGCTCAAGACACAATCCATCACCTAAGACTCGACTCTAACGACAGAGCCGGTATCGTCAACGAAGTGACACATGTACTGGACAGACAAGGGATCAGCATTCTTGATATGGATTGCCACCGAGTCTTTATCGCCGGTGGCGGCGGTGTTAGCTCAAGCTTATTTACTTCCAAGATTGCCGTTAAGCTACCAATCGAAGTTTTGATTGATGACGTAGTGAATGAACTAGAAACACTCAGCGAAGATACTCGAGTGATGATTGAGAGCTAACGGATAGCACTTCACTTCTATCCTTACTCTTTTCTCTGGTAACAGTTATCTAAAAACAAAAAGAGCAGCTCACCGGCTGCTCTTTTTATTGTTCTGAAGCTTATGACTCAGTTACTTAACCGACCACTGTGACAGAGAACGTTTAAAGTCTTCATAGCCAAACTCATTCAGCTTTTGAACGTCGCCATTGCTGCGCTCGCAGTAGATTGAAGGCATTTTAAGGCCGTTAAACCAGTTCAGTTTCACCATAGTGTAACCAGCACTGTCCAACAGATGCAGCTTTTGACCAATTTTCAGCGGCTCATCAAAACTCGCTTCGCAGAACTGGTCGCCAGCCAAGCATGAACATGAACCAATCACATAGTCATGACTACCATTTTCAGACGCTTCTAATACCGATGCTGGTTCATTATAGATAAGCGTATCAAGGCGGTGTGCCTCGGTAGCTGAATCCACAATAGCGGTTTTCTTCACGTTCTCTACGATATCAACTACTGTCACAACCAAGTCAGTTGTTTTAGTGATGATCGCTTCACCCGGCTCAAGGTACATCTGCACGCCGTGTTTCTCAGAGAAGGCTTTTAGCGCAAGACCAAGCTTTTCAATGTCATAGTCCGGCCATGTGAAGAACACACCACCGCCCATGCTCACCCAGTCCAATTTATCTAAATGCTCACCAAACTGTTCTGAGATTGAATCAAGTAGGCCGATAAACGCATCAACGTCTTTGTTCTCACAGTTCATGTGGAACATTACACCATTAATCTCATCGAAGATTTCTGGTTTGATGTGGTCAGCTTGCACACCCAAACGCGAGAATTGACGCGCAGGGTTTGCCAAATCTTGCCCTGCGTAGCTCACTCCTGGATTTAAACGTAAACCCAGCGAAGCCTTACCTTCAACGATATGACGGTACGCTGCGAACTGGCTTTGTGAGTTGAAGATCATCTTGTCGCAGATATCCGCAACTTCTCTCACGTCATCTTCGCTGTAACCCACACTGTAAGCGTGCGTTTCACCACCGAAAGTTTCATGACCAAGCTTCACTTCGTATGGACCAGAGCTTGTCGTGCCATCGAGGTAAGGTTTGATGATGTCAAACACACCCCATGTCGAGAAACACTTGAGTGCCAATACCAACTTCACACCTGAAATTTCTTTCAGCTGCTTGGCTATCTCTAAATTCGCAATCAACTTCTCTTCGTTGATCATGAAATAAGGCGTTTTTAGTTCGTTGTTTTGCATGTTAATACCTTGCGGCCCTCGAGTTCACGAAGGCACATGATAATCGAACAAAGCCGACGCAACAGCATCGGCTTGTAATTATACGTTCTCGTCAATCATATGACTTTGAATGGAATTCGCAGAGCTTTGACCTTGTCGCTAGGACATCGCGCGGAGTTTACGAACGTAAATGAGCACGATGGACAACGCGACAAGGGCAAAGAGCAAGAATTACTTCAAAGTATGGATCAGAGGTAAGCCAGCTTTAGGCTCTAACTCTTGAACGTGCCAATCTAGACCGATTTCAGGCATGGTTGCTAGGAACGGGTCTGGGTTTAACTGTTCCATGTTGAACACGCCTTTGTCAGCCCATTCACCACGGAAGAACTGAAGTGCAGCGGTAATTGCTGGAACACCTGTTGTGTAAGAGATCGCTTGGTGCTCTACGTCTTCGTAAGCCACTTCGTGGTCTGCGTTATTGTAGATGAATACGCTGCGCTCTTTACCGTCTTTCTTGCCTTGAACCCAAGTGCCGATACACGTTAAACCTGTGTAACCCGGAGCTAGAGATGTTGGATCTGGTAGCAGCGCTTTAAGAACATGTAGAGGCTGAACCACAGTACCGTCGTGCAGTGTTAGCGGATCTGGGCTAAGAAGGCCGATATCACGCATGCAGTTGAAGTAATTTAGGTATGCATCGCCGAAGCCCATCCAGAATTCGATACGCTTAGCTGGGATGAACTCTTTCATCGAACGAACTTCATCGTGCGCCATTGAGTACACTTTATGAGAACCACAGTTAGGGAATTCAAACTCAAGCATACGAGAGTGGCAAGGTACTTGTTTCCACTCTTCATTTTCCCAGTAGAAAGAATCGCCTTGGATCTCAAGCATGTTGGTTTCTGGGTCAAAGTTTGTCGCAAACTTCTTGCCGTGATCGCCAGCATTTACATCCATTACATCAATTGAGTCAATCTCATCGAACAAGTGCTTAACCGCGTACGCTGCAAAGATTGATACCACACCTGGATCAAAACCAGCACCAAGAATACCTGTGATGCCCGCTTCAGCGAACTTCTCACGGTAGCCCCACTGCCAATCGTAAGCTTGTGGTACTTGTTGACCTTCAGAACATAGGTCAACCGCTACCGATGTATCTAAGTAAGATACTTTAGATTGGTAACACGCTTCCATGATCGCCATGTTTACCCAAGGAGGACCAGCGTTGATCACTAGATCCGGCTTAACTTCTTTAATCAAAGCAACAAGCGCATCAACATCGTCAGCGTCTACTGAACGTGCTTCTAGTTTCTTAGCTGAATCTTTAAGGTTGTTTTTACCCTTGATAGATTCGATGATTTTTTCACACTTCGCGATTGTGCGAGAAGCGATCGTGATATCACCCAGCACTTCGTTATTTTGTGCTGCTTTATGTGCAACAACCCAACCGACGCCGCCTGCACCAATTTGTAGAATAGCCATAGTTTTAATTACCCTTGTTGTTCTGCTAACTCAATAGCTAAAGTTTGAATTTTGTTAATTAGAGATTTGAAATCTGATGTCGTTAAGCACGGATTCAAGATAGTGAATTTCAGCGCACTTTTACCATCAACGACCGTTTCGCCAAGCACGGCAACACCACGAGTCAGCGCTTCCAGTCTTAACGTTTGATTCAGTTTGTCCAAATCCATAGAGCTGTTTGCTGATTGCCCATTGCTAGGCACCGAACGGAACAGCACAGTCGACAATGACGGCTCAGCAAGAAGTTCAAAATCATCATGCTTCTGAATCAGGTCGGCAACCTCAAGCGTCTGCTCTAGGAGATGATCGTACATATCACCCAGTTGCTTTGGCCCAACGCTTTGCATCGTCATGAAGACTTTCAGTGCATCGAAACGCTTGGTGGTAGCGATAGACTTATCGACTAGATTCGGCAGTTCATCGTGTTCACGGTTTAAGTAGTCTGCGTGATGCAGTAGGTACTTAAAGTTTGCTCTGTCTTTGAGAAGCACAGCACCACAGCTGATTGTTTGGAAGAACAACTTGTGGAAATCAACGCTCACTGAGTCCGCTTTTTCGATGCCTTTCAGACGAGCTTTATGACTACTTAAGATAAGCGCGCCACCGTAAGCACTGTCGACATGGAACCAAAGATCTTGTTGGTTGGCGATATCAGCTATAACTTCCAGGTCATCAATAGCACCATGATCGGTTGTACCCGCAGTACCGACAACAGCAAAAGGAATCAGATCTTGTGCTTTAAGTGCTTTCACTTCTGCGTCTAGCAAGTCCGGCTTGATCGTGCCGTTTGCATTGGTATCAACACAGCACACTGCCGCTTCGCCTAATCCCATTAAAGAGGCAGATTTTTGAACCGTGAAGTGAGATTTTTTTGAACATAAGATACGCAGTTTGCTCGCGTACTCTGGCAAACCTAACTTTTGGATTGAGTGGCCATCGTGCTTATCGGCAACCCAGTCTCTTGCTAGTAACAAGCCCATTAGGTTACTTTGCGTGCCGCCGCTGGTGAAAACACCGTCAGCTTGTGCACCAAGTTGATATTTGTCACACATCCAATCCACCACACGCTGCTCAACATAAGTCGCTGCAGATGCTTGGTCCCATGAATCCATTGATTGATTCAACGCCGCGATAATGGATTCCGCAGCAACAGAAGCCATAAGAGGAGGAGTGTGAAGGTGTGCAATGCAGTCTGGGTGTTGCACAAAGATAGAGTTAGCTGCCACTAAGTCAGCCGTGCTATCCACAACATCAACCAAAGCGTGTTGGTTGTTATCGAGATCGACAGCGTTGATAGCTGCTTCTAGCACTTTGGGATCTAAACCCGAATAAGGGGTTTCAACCTGTTCAAAAACTGCTTTCATCGCTTGAGTGGTTTGGTTCATCACGCTAGCAAATTCGTCGCTACCGCCTAAACCCGTCTGGATGAAATGCTTGTTCCATTCCTGATTTGATTCTTCGCTTTGTGTTTGGTCTTGTTGTAAACCACCACCCGCTGCGATGATCGCCTCTTCCATGACGCGCAATGCAAAGTCGATCTGCTCAAAAGAGATAATCATAGGTGGAAGGAAGCGAATAACCGAACCATCACGGCCGCCCTTTTCAACCATCAAGCCGCGCTCTAATGCTGCTCGTTGAATAGCTAGAGTCAGTTCGCCGTCTGATTGTGGTTCGCCAAACTTGTTAAGCTCACCATTTGTTTTTTTGATCTCAGCGCCAAGCATCAAGCCTTTACCACGAACTTCAGCAATACAGTTCACGCGAGCTTGAATTTTCTCAAGCCCGTGACGTAAGTATTGGCCTGCAATGTTCGCATGCTCAACCAAGCCATCACGTTCAATGATTTCTAATGCCTTAGCGCCAGACACCATTGCCAGTTGATTACCACGGAATGTGCCGGTGTGCTCACCCGCTTTCCAAGTATCAATGCTCTTATCGAATACAAGCAGCGACATAGGCAGTCCGCCACCAATCGCCTTCGACAGGCACAAGATATCAGGATTAACACCAGATTCTTCAAACGCAAAGCGATGGCCGGTTTTACCCACACCACATTGAATTTCATCAAAGATCAGTAGGATGCCGTGCTCATCACAGATGCGACGTAAACCTTGTAACCAAGATGCCGGAGCTGGAATCACGCCGCCCTCACCTTGCACAGGCTCAACGATCATAGCCGCTGGTTTCATGATGCCGGATTCGTCGTCATTCAACATACGTTCGATATAACGAATGCTCGCGTTAGCACCCGCTTCACCACCAATGCCAAACGGGCAGCGAAGGTTGTATGGGAAAGGCATGAAATGTACGTCAGACATCAAGCCGCTACGACGCTCTTTGGTGCCAAGGTTACCCATCATGCCCATGGTGCCGTTAGTCATGCCATGGTAAGCACCACGGAAAGCAAACATGGTGTTACGACCTGTTGTTTGCTTGGCTAGCTTGATAGCCGCTTCCACAGCATCAGCGCCAGACGGGCCACAGAATTGAAGAACCGAGTTAGTTGAAAAGTCTTGAGGGAGAAAAGCTTTAACTCGCTTGATAAACGTCTCTTTTGCTTGAGTCGTAATATCAAGTGTTTGGTATGGCAAACCAGAATCGAGTTGATCTTTAAGTGCTTGGTTGATTTCAGGGTGGTTGTAACCCAAAGAAAGTGTACCTGCACCGGCTAAGCAATCGAGAAAGAGTTGGCCACGAGTATCTTCAACTAAAACACCACATGCTCGTTTAATAGCAATCGGTAGGCGTCTTGGGTAAGAGCGTACATCCGACTCATGCTGCTCTTGTTCAAGCAAAATAGCGTCAGGTGTTAGGTCGTAAGTTCCCTCAACGATAGGAACCATAGTTGAAAATGAATTTGCGATAGTATTAATATCGACTTCAAAGGCGGTAGTCATAAAAATCCCCTTGAATGTGTTCATACTCACCTCCATCAGACGCAATTGCACACCGTCCCTCTATTGATTTAGAGAGAATTCATAGTGAAACACGCGTATTGTCTAGAAATGAGATATAGCTGTACGCTCGCATAAGTCAAATGACGAATACGAAATTAGGCCGTCTTAGGACAGCAAAAAATAGTTAGCGCGAGCTCAAGGTTCAGTAATGCTACTGTTTTGAAGAATTGGACATTTGTGCAGTATCGGACAGCTATGAAGAACTGGCCCTTTTGGAAATGCAGAGCTGATTAGCAATGTTGTTATTAGTGTGTTCAATGTTGGGTTTCCCATTAGCATGGCGAATTGCGCCATAAGTATCCCGTCTATCAGCTAAAGGATTAGCCGATACCTACCCTACGTAATGTCCCAATCAGCAAGAATGGTCACTACGCGTATCCCCCAGAAGCTATCGCTGCTCTTTTTGAACATTGATCATTCCGAGATTGCGCGGGAAAGTAACATAAAGTGAAATGAACGATCAATAGTTTTCAATAATAGCTTGGTAAATAGCAGCAGTGATTCAAAAATTGCCGAAAATATCGTCAATTTATTTTTTAGGTAAGGAGATCCCCGGTTCATTCGTTCCTCATTCCCGAGGATGACGACGTGGGTATATAGGCGGTGTTAGTGATGGCTTTGAGGCTGTGGCGCATTCCCTCATTCCCTCATTCCCTCATTCCCTAGCGTGAAGAATGAGTTCATAGGGAGTCCCTTACAACATGTCTATGTATTGCTTTATTCAGAAACTATCTGATGCAATAGATTAAACACTAGTTAGTCAGCAGACGATAAGTAGATCCCCCGGTTCGTTCGCTCGTTCCTCACGCCCGAGGATGACGACGCGGGTATACAAACGTTGCCAGTGAGGCTTTGAGATCTCAGCACCCTTTCGTCATTCCCTAGCACGAGGAACGAGTTCATAGGGAATCTCGCTTTTAAAAGCGAAGTAATACCAATTCCATT
>NZ_CAWNBB010000035.1:0-1118 GCF_963872585.1 Vibrio sp. 10N.222.47.A9
CGATCTGACGCGATGTATATTCTGTTTATTCCTGCCCATTTCGCGGCCAAGTAGCAAAGACCACAAGGCTCACCTGACGCATACAAAATGGCTTCTGATAGGTCAACACCGTTAGTTAGCTTGCACGCATCTCTTATGGCTAGAATCTCTGCGTGTGCAGTAGGGTCGTTCAATTCCTTTACCCTATTTACACCTTGTCCCAATACTTTTCCCTGTTTATCAACCACAAGTGCAGAAAATGGAATTCCTCCTTTGTGAACGTGATCAAGAGAAAGCTCTACGGTTCTTTTCATGAGCAATAATTCAGACACATTCGTGATTATTTTTGTTTTCATGGTTGCTTCTCTTCATTTTTGTCCGAGCTTTTTAAACCGAAAGATGTGTTACTAGCGTATCA
The DNA here is from genome assembly GCF_963872585.1 of Vibrio sp. 10N.222.47.A9. Classification (NCBI taxonomy): domain Bacteria; kingdom Pseudomonadati; phylum Pseudomonadota; class Gammaproteobacteria; order Vibrionales; family Vibrionaceae; genus Vibrio; species Vibrio sp. 10N.222.47.A9. Next base: position 398 of record NZ_CAWNBB010000035.1, read on the forward strand.
ATAGAGCTATAAGCTTCAATTAGAGATTGCTTGTGCCTCTCGTCAGAAAACTCTTGGTATTCAGAGGCGATTTCATGGAATTCGTCGACGCCAAGGTATTTGCTTAAGGTCTTAACGTGGGGAGCAAGGTGATTCATTGCTTCTCGAACTCCACCCACTTCAAAGCCAAATTCACCGCTCGATGATATTAGAACAAGTGTTTTCCCTGACATAATTGGTTCGATCGGAAAGTCACCTCGTTTCAAATCGAAGGTAAACGTTTTATTGATTCTGACCACTTGATCAAACCACGCCTTCAGTACTGCGGGCATTCCGTAATTATACATCGGTGATGAGATTACAATGATATCAGCTCGCTTTAACTCATCAATCAACGTATCAGACAGAAACAATAAAGCCTTCTGCTCGAGTGTTCTCTTTTCTTCTGGTGTGAAAACCGCCGCGATCCAATCTTGGCTAATAAAGTCAGGTGGATTTAGCCCTAGATCTCTATAGATGACTTTATCTTTACTGTTAATTGTTATCCATTTATCGATGAATGAAGTAGATAGTGTTTTGGATATTGAATTATACCCCTCAATCTCGTTGTCCGTTCTTCTAGCACTTGTGTCGATTTTCAATATTGTTCTCATTGTTGCCTCTCTTGTTTAACGTTCAGCTTAGAAAACATTTTGTGCACTTTTTCTGATGTTGACAATTGATAAAAACTACCTTATAGATG
>NZ_CAWNBB010000035.1:1161-3580 GCF_963872585.1 Vibrio sp. 10N.222.47.A9
CATCTATAAGGTAGTTTTTATATGCACATTCATCTTCCACCACTCAATACACTAAATGTGTTCAATTCCGCAGCCAGTTTGAAAAGTTTTAAACAAACTGCGGAAGAGTTACATGTCACCCCAACGGCTGTTTCTCATCAAATAAAGTCGTTGGAAGAAGCCTTGAAAACATCACTGTTTGAAAGAAAAACACGAGCAATTGAGTTAACGGTAGAGGGGGAGAAACTGGCAGAAGTAACGCACATGATTTTTCAACAACTCACGAATGTGGTGAACGAAATTTCGAACAACAAAAATGTGGTTACGGTCAGTACAACATCATCCTTTGCCTCTATGTGGTTGATACCAAAGTTAGAAAAGTTCTATGCGCAGCACCCAAATATTGAAGTGGCCGTTAAAACAGGAGAGGAATTAGTTAATCTTGAAAAAGACAAAAGAATAGATTTAGCGATTCGATACGGTGTCTACGACGAGTCGGAAAAAGACACCATTCCACTGGTCACAGAAGAGGCAGGAACATACGCAACACCTTCTTACCTTTCAAAAGTCGACATATCAAAAGAAATAAACCTGTTAGAAACAAAGTGGCAAAATAAAAGTTTACCCTCAATTTCGTGGCGCACTTTACTTAATGGTACTAATTCAAATATTAAGACAAATATACGACAGTTTGATCAGGAAAATCATGTCATTCAAGCCGCATTGGCTGATCAGGGTGTTGCACTGGTGAGTTCACTCCTTGTTGACAATGCACTGAAACAAGGGTGGCTTGAACACTATGAATTCGCGAGTATGAGTAAAGAAATCAAAGGGCTAAGTTATTACTTGGTAATACCAGAACACAATGCAAGAAATAAGAGTCTCGAAAAGTTTAAACGATGGATTATAGAAGAAATGAATAATCAATTTTATTAAATTTATGGGCGCTAAAGTCACACATAAAAAAGAACTATTGCTGGTAACTATAAGCCTATGGGCTCTTCTCCGCTTAGATGAGTCTATAAATTAACAATAAAACCAGTAATACGTTGATTTATAATCACTTCCCCTTTTATATCTTAGTGTTGTAGTTTGTCGTTATTATCTTCCGCTCTATTTAATTTTAAAGGTCAATCCGTACAGTCTGTAACGCTCGAAGAGTGCACTCATTCAGTACTCGTCAAATGCAAGCGAGACAGACGCTGTAAAGTCGTTGACCCTGAGACTGGAGCACCGCGTACCGTCGACCACTATGTTCAACGTCGCCTGTCAGATTTTCCTGTAAGTGGTCACCCTTGCGTAATAGAAATTGAACTAGCTCTGACGAGAGATAAGCTCGGCCGAAGATTGATTGAAGCCACTGATTTTGTTGATAAGGGTGGTCGCTATACCAAGAGGTACTGTCACTTTATTAGTGGACTATGCCGCTATATGAGCATCCATGCAGTGTCTAAGCATTTAGACATACGCTGGGAAAATGTGAAAAATATCGATAAAGCATTTCTGTTATCTACCTTGCCCGCTTTAGAGCCTAAGAAGTTGACCAACCTTGTTCATATTGGCGTTGATGAAGTCGCTAGGGCTAAAGGCCATGACTATATGACCGTCGTTTTATGATCTCGTTTCAGGACAACTTATTTGGGTTGACCATGGGCGGAATGGGGCAGATCTGAGTTGGCTGGCACTTTTGATAAAAGTGCCGCGAGTAAAACTTCAGGTCTATGAAGCCTCTGGGCAAAAACGCTTGTTAGTACGCAAGATCTAACAGCATTGGAATATCAATCATTCCTTGCCGATTTCTGATGCCCTCAGTGCGTTTAAAACCAAACCGTGAGTATACGCTTTCTGCATTTACCGCCGAGTTAACCGTAAAGATACCGCTGTTCCCATTTTTTATTGATTCTTCTTTAACCGCTTCCCATAATTGGCGGGAAAGCCCATTGCCCTGAAAATTATCATCGACAAAAAGGTGATATAAATGAGAGTTGTCTTGAACTCCAGCCACGCCAACCACTTCATCATTCGCAGTCACGGCAATAACATAGTTGTAATTGGTGGATAAATACTTTCCTACATTTTCCTCTGACATTGAATTGAGCAAAATATCGTGTGCAGACGCATCACAAGTAGGACAAACATATTTTTTTGCTAAAGGTAAGATTAATTCACTGATTGCCTTCGAATCACTGATTTCTGCATTTCTGATATTTACACTCATTGTTTCTCCTGATTACTAAGCGGCGTTTGTATTCTATGATCACATAATGCAGCCTTTCTTTTTACGCTTCAACAATAAATCAATAGGTTAGTGATAAAGATAATGGGGGCGGTTTTCTGTGTGGCATAACTTTGACAGCTACCGAATTTGGATAACTTTTCGTAGGGCAAAACGCACGCCCCTAAATTGTGTGGAGCATTTGCTCTAACGAACTTTGGGGCA